>CAYZNA010000339.1:0-4325 GCA_964478665.1 uncultured Anaerolineales bacterium | reverse complement strand
TTGCCGAACAACCGGAAGGAGAACGAGAGGACCTTGGAAAACTCCGCAATCACCTCGAGCAACCCCACGGCAAAGTCAATCACGCCAAAGATCGGTTTTGTGAACAGGGTGCCGGTGTTCCAGAACTTGCCGAGGTAAGCGCCACCCTGCGCCCTCAGGCCGATCCATTGGGTGGCGATCACGGCAATCAGCGCCAGGGCCACGGTGAAGTTCAGGTCAGTGGACACCACGCGCACAAAGGGGATCAGCGCGAATTTCTCCCCGGCGGCTTCCTCGCCCTTAATCAAGGTCTGCACCCCGGGCACCACCTGCGCCACAGCCGAGCCATGCTCAGAGTGTTCCAGCAGGCCGATGCTATCCACGCCGGGGATCAGTTCCATCCAGTTGGCGACCAGCACCATCAGCACGATGGTGCCCATCAGCGGGAAAATAGTGCGCGCCCACTTGCCGGCGGTGGCCTCGGTCATGTTGTACAGCACCTCCAGCAGCGCTTCTACCGCCCCGGACATGCCGTCGAGGATCAGCTTGCCGCCGCGAGTCGCGCGGAATACGCCGAAACCGATCAACAGGACAATCAGATCTACCAACAGCAGGGCCACCAGCGTGTTGGTCAGTTTGAACGAGCCGGCGAGGGTGAGCAGCGGCTCGGCGGGGAGCTGGACGTGCGGCTGGATGGGCGGGTAAAGATACGCCCCGACCCCGCCCAGAATGATGAACAACAGCACGAACCAGCGGTTTATGCCGTACTTCGGCCTACGGGTTTGCTCCACCGTTGGCATCCTCCTTGTGTGTGTGATCTTCGCCAGCGGCCCCGGGCTTGATTCGCGCGGTGGCGGCCGTGACTACCCAAACCATTACCACGATCGTTACCGGCACGCTGGTGGCCATAAGTATGATGATAAACAATGGCCGGGTGTGGAACTGGCTATCGAGCCACAACCCGGCAATCAGGGCGGCGAACACGATGACCAGGGTCAGACACCCAGCCTGGCCTGCCACAGTGGCCAGTGTCAGATTATAGAGACGCTGCTTCTGGTCCTTGTCTGACTGGCCGCCCGGTGACATGGTTCGCGCATTGTATCACAAGCGGCGCGCGAGCGTCAAAGAGATTCCGGATTGTGGCTTTCCCTCCACCATCCGCAATCCGTAATCCGCAATCCGCAATCACAAATCAGAACAGATTCCCCGCCGCCCGCAGCGCCCAGTTGAACCACGGCGCCGAGACCGTCCCCAGCAACACAATGCCGGCTATGCAGACCACCAGCGCTACCCGGTAGGGCCGGGGCACCGGGATGGCGATCTCGTCCTTTTCCGAGCGATACAGGTAGACCACCTTCAGCACGGTCAGGTAGTAGTACAGTCCGACGATGGCATTCAGCACGCCGACCACCGCCAGCCAGATCAGCCGGCTGTCAATGGCCGCGGCAAAAACGTAGAACTTGCCGAAGAAGCCGGCCAGCGGGGGCATGCCGCCCAACGACAGGAAGGCTACCGCCATGGCCAGCGCCAGGCCAGGCGCACGGCGGCTCATGCCGGCGTAGTCGGCGATCTCGTCCGAGCCGGCCACGCGGGCAAACACGATGACCACCGCAAAGGCGGCCAGGTTGGTCAGCACATAAGTCATCAGATAGAAGATCACGCTGGCGATGCCGAGCTGCGAGAGGGCCGCCAGGCCGATCAGCACGTAGCCGGCGTGCGCAATCGAGGAATAAGCCAGCAGCCGTTTGATGTTGCGCTGGGCCAGCGCCAACAGGTTGCCGAGGGTCATGGTCGCGGCCGCGATTACCGCCATCAGCGGCGCCCAGAAGCTCTCCACGCCAGGGAACACGGCCAGCATCACGCGCATCAGCACGGCAAAGCCGGCCGCTTTGGAGGCCACCGAGATGAAGGCGGTGATGGGGGTAGGCGCACCCTCGTACACATCCGGGGCCCAGAAGTGGAACGGCACTGCTGCCACTTTGAAGCCGAAGCCCACCAGCACCAGAATCACGGCAATCACGAGAGCAACCAGCGGTACGGTGTTGGTGCCGAGGGCGGCGGCCACGCTGTAGATTTCAGTCTGGCCGGTGAAGCCAAAAATCAGGCTGAAGCCGTACAGCATCACCGTGGAGGTGAAAGCGCCGAACAGAAAGTACTTGATGCCGGCCTCGGTAGATTTGTCATCGGTGCGCAGGTAGCCGGCCAGCAGATACAGCGAGATGGAGGCGGTCTCCACCGCCAGGTACACCATAATCAGGTCGGAGGCGGCGCCCATCAGGTTCAGGCCCAGGGTGGCGATCAGTAGCAGGGCGTAGTAGGCGCCGCGGTCGCCAATCTCCTTCACGTCCAGCGAGGTCAGGCAGGTGATCAGCGCCGCAAACATGAAGATCAGGCGGAAGACAAAGGCGCTCCAATCGTCGCGCACCATGCCGCCCAGCGCGGTCGCGCCGGGGTCTGCGGGACGGGCAAACAGCAGGGTCAAGAGAATGACCGCGCCAAGCCCCACAGCGGCCATCAGGCCCAGGCTGCGCTTGCGCGTCTCCGGCCAGAGCACGTCATATAGCATGACCAGCCCGGCCAGAATCAGCAGCAGGATTTCGGGCAGGATGGTCCGAAAAGTGGATAGGGTGACGTCTGCGAACACTTATGCGCCTCCGAGCAAGTGCATCACCGGCGCGATCCCGGTCGCCACCAGGTTGCTGATGACGGCCGGGAAGACACCCATGACAATCAAGATCCCTGCCAATATGACCAGAGCGGTCTTGTCGAGCACAGTCACATCGTGCGTGTGGTGCTCGAACTCAGCCGGCATCTCACCGAAGAACACTCGCTGCACAACTCGAAAGATGTAGCTGGCGGTGATCACGATGGCAATCGCCGCCACGATGGCGATCCACGGGTTGACCGATTGCCAGACCCCCAGAAAGATGGGGAACTCGGCCACAAAGCCGGACAGGCCGGGCATGCCCATCGAAACCAGGCCGCCCACGATGAAAGCGCCGGCAACCAGCGGCATCTTCCTGGCGAAGCCGCCCAACCGGGGGATTTCGCGGGTGTGCGCCTGGTCGTATACCATCCCGACCGCAGCAAAGAAGAGGGCCGTCATCACCCCGTGGGAGAACATCTGCAGCGAGGCACCCAGGTACCCATCCCGGCTGAGGGTGGCGAAGCCCATGGTCACCAGCCCCATGTGAGAGACCGAGGAGAAGCCGATGACGTACTTGAAATCGGTCTGCACCATGGCAATGTAGGCGCCGTACACCACGTTCACCAGCGCAAGGAAGATGATCCACGGCAGGTGGAAGCGCGCCCCCTCCGGCAGGAGCATGATTCCTACCCGCAGGGCAGCGAAGGCGCCCAGCTTCATCAACACCCCGGCGTGGAACATGGATACCGCCGTGGGCGCGGCCACGTGTCCATCCGGGGACCAGTTGTGGAAGGGGAAGATGCCGCCCAGCACCGCGAACCCGAAGAAGACAAAGGGGAACCACAGCTTCTGGAAGGCGGCCGAGAACCCGGCCTTCTCCAGCGCCAGCATGTCAAAGGTGCCCAAGCCGCTGGTGAAATACATCGCCAGCGCGCCGACCAGGGCGATCACCGACCCGATGAACAGGTACAGGGTCAGTTTCATGGCGGCGTACTCGCGAGTCTTCTCCCACCCCCAGATCACAATCAGCAGGTACATGGGGAAGACCGCGATCTCGTAGAAGAACAATAGCATGAACAGGTCCAGCGCCACGAACACGCCAAACACGCCGGTGGCAAGAATGAACAGGAAGGCGAAGAACTCGCGCGGGCGGTCGTCAATCTTCCACGAGATCATCACGCCGGTGGTCATCACTACCGAGGTGAGCAGCACCAGCGGCAGGCTGATGCCATCCACCCCCACGTGATAGGAGATGCCGAGCTGCGGCACCCAACTGTACTGCTCGACAAACTGGTAGCCGCCCAGCCCCTGGTTGTAGGAAAAATACGCCAACAACGACAGCAACAGGGTGAGCAGGCCGGCTGCCAGCGCGGTCACCCGAATCTCGGTCTTGCGCTCCGCCGGAAGCAGCAACAGCAACAGCGAGGCTGCTATCGGCGTGAAGGTTATAACGGTTAAGAAAGGAAAATGCTGCATAGGGTACTCGCCTGTTGCGGGTGGCGGATGGCGGATAGCTTATGGCTCATGGCTTATGGCCTATGGCCTATGGCTTATGGCAACTCTTGACCGCCATACGCTATCTGCCATACGCTATCTGCCATACGCTATCCGCCATACGCTATCCGCCATACGCTATCTGCCAACCGCTATCTGCCAACCGCTATCTGCCAACCGCTATCTGCCAACCGCTATCTGCCAA
>CAYZNA010000338.1:0-4365 GCA_964478665.1 uncultured Anaerolineales bacterium | reverse complement strand
CCCCGCCACTGTAACAGAAGGAACCGGAAACCATGAAACGCGCCACCCCCTTGATTGTGCTGGCCGCGCTGGCCGCCGCCGCGCTGGCCTGCTCCACCAGCATTACCGTCAACCTGCCCCGGATCACCACCGGCGCCACCCAAACGTTCACCCTGAGCGAGCCGCTGCCGCGCGGCGAGGTCACCACCCACGTCACCCTGCGCATGGGCGCCGGCAACTTCACCCTGACTGGCGGCGCGGATGGCCTGGCCGGCGGCGTCATCCGCTACAACGTGCCCGAATGGAAGCCGACCGTCACCCGCGGCGAGAACCGGCTCACCGTCCAGCAAGGCTCCGGCGCTGGCTTCAGCGGGCTGCCCGGCAGTGACGTGCTGAACGATTGGGACCTCAAACTGGGGGACACGCCGCTGGACCTCACGATAGAGGCCGGCGCTTACAGAGGCAAGCTGGACCTGGGCGGGCTGCGCCTGCGCCATCTGCGCATTGCCGACGGCGCCAGCGACTCGCAAGTCTCCTTCAATTCGGCCAACCCGGAGCAAATGGACGAGCTGCTGTACGAGACCGGGGCCTCGCGCGTCAACCTGAGCGGCCTGTCCAACGCCAACTTCGCCGAACTGGTTTTCAAAGGCGGCGCCGGCGATTACACGCTCGACTTCTCCGGCCAGCTTCAGCGCGACGCCACGGTCAAAATCAGCGCCGGCATTTGCAGCATCAAAATCATCCTGCCGGCCGGCGTCCCCGCCAACATCACCGTCACCGGTGGCATCAACAACATCACCACCCAGGGCACGTGGACCACCAACGGGAACAACTACACCACCGCCGGCCCCGGCCCCGGCCTCACCTTTCAAATCGAGATGGGCGTCGGCAGCCTGTCCCTGATCAGCCAATACGGAGCAGACCTCATGAGCGACGATCTCGACTTCGATACTGTGCAGCCCCAGATACCTTCGGCAATCGGGGGCTGGCCCGGCCCCCACAACCGGAGCCGGGTGGCCGGGATCGTGCTGATTGTACTGGGTGCCATCTTTCTGCTGCAAAACGCCGGCCTGGTAATTCCCGGCAACTGGTGGGCGCTGTTCATTCTCATTCCGGCGGCCGGCTCGTTCGTGCGGGCGTGGAACAATTATCAGGCCGCCGGGAACCTCAGCGGCGCGGTGCGCGGTCCGCTGGTTGGCGGGTTGATGCTGACGGCAGTGGCGCTGATCTTTCTCTTTGATCTGGATTGGGGCCAGCTCTGGCCGGTCTTTTTGATCATCGCCGGGGCGGGCGCCCTGTTGAGCGGCCTCGGGCGCTGACCCACCCGCCCCGGAACCTTTGCCATGGCGCGGTCGTCCGAACTTCATACAGGGCAGGTGACGAACTTGCCCCACTGTTTGTCGGAGATGCAGCCCATGAACATTCACAAGCGCGCCCTCTCAATTGCCGTTCCGCTGGCGCTGACTCTGCTGGCGACCGCCTGCGCCGGAGGCGGACCGGTCCCCTCTGCCCCGACCCCCTCCCCCCCCCCGCCGCCGGCCCCTTCCCCCTCCCCGGGGCCGCCCACCCCGGCCCCGGCCGGGCCGGCGACTCGGCCGCCGGTCACCGGCATCCCGAACGCACCGGCGGCCGCGCTGGTCGCTCGCGCCGCGCTGGCCCGCCAACTGGGGCTTGAGGTGAGCGCCGTCGCCATCCTGCGCTTTGAGGCGGTGGACTGGCGCGACGGCTGTCTGGAAGTGGAAACCCCGGGCGTGATGTGCACGCAGGTCATTGTGCCGGGCTACCGCGTGCTGCTGGAGGTCGCCGGGAAGCAGCATGAGTTCAACACCGACCTGAGCGGCCAGACCGTAGTTGAAGCACCGCAACAACAGTAGGGCAAGTTTGCCCCGTCCCGCGCTCTGCGCTAGCGGGGTCGCGGGAAAATTTGCCCTACCACTTCTGCTCACAGCGCGCGGCGGTACACCCGGTGATTCTTGTATGGCGTCCCGCCCAGGTTCACCAGATCGCGGCGCATCTGCACCGCCGACTCGGCCACCTGAGTGAGGTCGGCATGCTCGAAGGCGGATTCGCGGATGGTCTTCTCCATCTCGGAATACAGCAGGGCGTTGCCGCCCCGGCCGTGGAACTCGGGCAGGATGCCGGCCCCGTTCAGCGCCACCCACTTCGTGCGGCGGAACTCCAACAACAGGTCCACCAACCCAAAAGGGAACAGCCGCCCGCCGTTGCGCTGTAGTGCCGCCGAAACATCCGGGAAGGCAAACAGAAAGCCGACCACGCGCTCCCCGTGCAGGATGATCTTTATCAGCTTCGGGTCGGCCACCGTCATCACGTTGTCGGTCACAAACTTGATCTCGCGCTCGGTCAGCGGCACGTATTCCCAGTTGTTCACAAAGGCCTGATTGTAGGCTTGCCCGATCCGCCCGGCCCAACTGACCAGTTCGCGCTTGTTCTTGAAGCGTTTGACCGCCAGCCCGCTCGCCCGCGCGGCGCGTTCGGCGATGCGGTGCACCCGTTCTGGCAACTGGAAGCGTTCCCGATGCAGATAGCAGGAGACAAAGTCCACCTCTTTGCTGAACCCGGCCGCCTCCGCCAGCCTGGGGTAGTAGTCAAAGTTGTAGTTCATCATGGTCATCATCTGGCGGTGCTGGTAGCCCTCCGCCAGAATCCCGTAGCCATCCAGCGGGCCAAAACCCTTGGGGCCAACGATCTCGGTCAGCCCGCGCGCCCGCGCCCATTCAAAGGCCCGCTCAAACAACGCGTTGGCCACGGCCTGATCGTCAATGCAATCGAACAGATAGAACTGCGCCTTGCGCGTGCCGTGATGACGGTTAAAATTCACGTTCTCCAGCGTGGCAATCCGGCCTACGTCCTGCCCGCCCTGTGTCGCCACCCAGAAATCGGCGGTGGAATGCTCGTAGAAGGGGTGCTTCTGGCGATTGAGCTGGCCGTAGGCGTCCATCAGGATGGGCGGCACCCAGTTGGGCGCCTCCCGGTACAGTTTGAAGGGAACGCTGACGAAGCGACGTGTGTCGGCTTTGTTCTGGGTATCAATGGGGTGCAGGCTGAGCATGGGACCTCCCGGCCAGAATCGCCGGGAATTGTAATCCTTCTGCCGCGAAAGAATCAAATCCCCGAAATAACGTGTACAATTCAAGCCAGTCCGTGCCCTCCCCGTCCACAAGCTCAGCCTGGCTACCCGCGATTACCATTTTCTCCCCTCGTTCAGAGTTCCTCGCCGGCGCGGCTGCCGAACAGCCGATCTTACCGGGCGTGATCCCCTTCGGGCTGATCTTCGGCGTGCTGGCTACCTCCGCCGGCCTGCCGCCGCTGGTCGCGCAGGGCTTCTCGCTGATCGTTTTCGCCGGCAGCGCCCAGTTTGTCGCCCTGCCGCTGGCTGTGGCCGGCGCGCCGGCGCTGATTGTGGTTCTGACCATTCTGGTGATCAACCTGCGCCACGCGCTGTACTCCGCCTCCGTTGCTCCGCACTTCCGGCCGCTCTCGCGCGCGTGGAAGGTGGCCCTGGCGTGGCTGCTCACCGACGAGGCCTACGCCATGGGCTACCAGCGTTACCTGCGGGCCGACGCCTCCCCTTGCAAGCACTTCTTTTTTCTGGGGGCCGGGCTGACGCTGTGGAGCGCGTGGCAACTTTCTACGGTTGCCGGCATCCTGCTCGGGGCGCAGGTGCCCGCCAGTTGGGGGCTGGATTTCGCCATGCCGCTCACGTTCATCGCCATTCTGGCGCCCGGCCTGAAGGAGCGCCCGGCGCTGGCCTCGGCGCTGGTTGCCGGGGCGCTGGCGGTGCTGTTGCTCCCCCTGCCCTATAAGCTCGGGTTGCTGCTGGCCGCCCTCGGCGGCATCCTCGCCGGGCTGCTGCTGGAGACGCGGTGATCTGGCTGATTATTCTCGCCGGCGGTCTGGCCACCTTTGGCATCCGCCTGAGCATGATTGCGCTGCTGGGCCGGGTAGAACTGCCGGGCTGGCTGGCGCGCGCCCTGCGCTACGTGCCCCCGGCGGTGCTCAGCGCCATCATCGCCCCGGAGCTGTTGGCGCCGGGCGGCAGATTCAGCCTTGCCGTGACCAATGACCGGCTGCTGGCCGGGCTGCTGGCCATCCTCGTCGCCTGGCGCACGAAGAACGTGCTGCTCACCCTCGCTGCTGGCATGATCGCCCTGTGGCTGCTGGGCCGCCTTTGACAGGATGCAGGATGCAGGATCCAGGATACGGGATACAGGGATACAGGGATACAGGGATATAGGGATACAGGGATACAGGTATACAGGATACAGGTATACAGGATACAGGTCACCCGGCCCTCCGGCGCCCCCCCGACCACCTGACCACCTGACCACCTGACCACCTGACCACCTGACCACCTGACCACCTGAC
>CAYZNA010000337.1:0-4371 GCA_964478665.1 uncultured Anaerolineales bacterium | reverse complement strand
TGCCCGCCCCGGCGTCCCTATCCACCCCGGCGTCCCTATCCACCCCGGCGTCCCTCTATCCGCCCCGGCATCGGCCCCGCCCCACAGGGCGACCAGAGACGGTCGCCCCTACGTCGTCGTGTCACGTAGGGGCGGGCGTCCCTGCCCGCCCCGGCGTCCCTATCCACCCCGGCGTCCCTATCCACCCCGGCGTCCCTCTATCCGCCCCGGCATCGGCCCCGCCCCACAGGGCGACCAGAGACGGTCGCCCCTACATCGTCGTGTCACGTAGGGGCAGGCGTCCCTGCCCGCCCCGGCCCGGCCCCGCGGGGCGACCAGAGACGGTCGCCCCTGCGTCGCCGTGTCACACCGATTTCCCCCGGGCGATCCGGCCAAGCAAGCAAGTATTCCGCCGGGGCCGGCAGGCAAATCGGCCAGGAATCCCGGCGAATCTGGCAGGAGCGGGCCGGGAATACTTGCCAATTCCGGGGCCCGAAATCGCTCCCGGGGAAATCAGTGTGACATGTTTTGCGTGCACAACACCCCACTTCCCCACTTCTGGCTCCTTGCCAGCCCTGGGACGGAGTGTTAAAATTCCCCGGACTCGCAACAGGAAAAGCAGGGATGAACACTCCGGTACTGGTGCTGAACGCAAACTTTGAGCCCCTGAACGTGTGCAACACGCGTCGCGCTCTGGGGCTGCTGGTGGCCGGCAAGGCGGAGATGGTCGCCAACGGGCGCGGTTACGTGGCCACGCCGCGCCTGCGCTACCCGCGGCCGGCGGTCATCCGGCTGGGGTGCATGGTGCGGCGGCCGCGCGCACGGGTCACGCTGAGCAAACGGGAGGTCTTCCGGCGGGACGACTTCACCTGCCAGTATTGTGGGCGGCAGAGCGGGCGCCTGACCATTGACCACCTGATCCCGCGCTACCGGGGCGGCAGCCATGCGTGGACCAACCTGGTCACCGCTTGCGCCACCTGCAACCGCCACAAGGGCGGACGCACCGTGGCCGAGGCCCACATGGTCTTGCGCCGTCCCCCGGGCGAGCCGCCGGCCAGCGCGGCCTATTTGTTCGGGCGCTATCTTGCTGAAAACCAGCAGTGGGTGCAGTTTGTCGCGGGATGGTAGCTCGACAATGTTAGATTTGGCCCGTGTAGTTGAGCACGCAGCACAGCGGAGTGCTCTGGACGCCACTCCGCCGGGCTGCGTGGCATACTACGAACGCACCGCCGCCGGGCTACCCGTTACCCGCCTGTTTGATTGTTTCCCCGTCTCCCTGCCTGCCCCTTCCCGCCAGCTGCCTGATTCTTCCCAACCCGGCCTCGATTACAGACTCCAACTCGACGGCGGTCTGCTCGTACTCGGAGAGCGGGCCGCCGTAGGGGTCCGGCAGGTCGAAGCGCGCCCCGACCATTTCCGACAGTAGATAGACGCGGCTGGCCAGTTCGGGGAACTCGGCTTGCATTGCCTCGCGGTGATTGGCGGTCATCACCAGCACCAGATCGGCCCCCTGCAGCAGCTCCCGGCTGACTATGCGGGAGCGATGGCGACTGAGGTCCAGCCCGCGGCGAGCCATCACGATCTGGCCGGACTCGGAGGCCGACTGCCCGGGCCGCGCCCAGGTGCCGGCGGAGGACACGCGCCAGCCGCCATGCGGATCGGCGCGGCGCAGCCGCTCGCTGAGCAGCGCCTGGGCAATGGGCGAGCGGCAGACGTTGGCAGTGCAGACCACCAGAATCTCAGGCACCGTTGAACACTCCAGATCGGGCAGCGGCGACCAGCGCGTACAGACCGCCGGCGACCACGCCATGCCCCCCCAGCACAACCGGCAGGGGCGCTTCGACCGCGGCACAGGTGAGGCGGCGCAGCAGGTCATCGTGGATTTCGTCAAACAGACCGAGATCGGAGGCGTAGCGGTCGGCCACGCAGGGCCAGCGGCGGTGGTGGGCCAGGATCACGCGCGAATCGAGAAAGACCGCATCGCCCAGCGTCGCCAGCATGCTAAAGAACCCGCCTTCCCCCAGTTGCGCCAGCAACTCGGCCAACAGCGAGCGGACCGCGCCGGCCGCCTGCCGGCCGCTGGCGGACATGCCGCGCTCCTCGGAGAACACCCGAATCCAGACCTGCGTATGCTTTTCGAGGTAGGCCCAGGCGGCGGATCCCACCCGGCCGGCCAGGATCACCTGGCTGCCGGGGCGGAACAGGGTCCGGGCCGCCGAGCGGTAGCGGGCGCAGGCAACCGGGTGGGCGGCCAGGAAGGCCGCCGCCGCGCGGCCCAGCTCGGGGGTGAGGTCGGGCTGCAGCCCCAGGGCCAGGATGTCGGCGGGGGTGTCAATATCCAGCCGGGTGGCGGCGGAGGGCGGCAGGGCGTGAACGGCGTAGCCGGCCTCCTGCAAGACCCAGCCCAGGGCGTTGTCCAGCGGCAACCGGCCGGCCAGCGCGAGCAGGCGCGCGGCGTGGTTGCAGGCGATCCAGTCGGAGGAGTGCAGGTTGTTGGTGACCGCGGTGGGGCCGGCGGCCCCCCCCACGGTCTGCAGGGCCTGCAGCAGGGCGGAAGCGGGGAGCAGCGGCAAGCTGCCGGCCCCGAGGTAGAGCACCCGGTCAGGCCGGTGGCGCTGAATCACGTCTGCCAGGCGCTGCCCGAAGTGAAAGCGGAGGCCGGGCGGGTCGAAATCCCAGGTGACCGGCAGGTCGGGGCGCTGCTCCGCCCAGCCGCGCTCGGAGGTGACCAGAATCACCCGCTCCACCGGCTCAAGGCCGGCGAGGGTGTGCACGGCATCCACCGCGGCCGCAGCGCGCACCGCGGCCACCTGGGCCTCCAGCGGCCCGGGGCCTTCGGCGCCCAGAAAGAGCAGTGCTGTGAGGGAGTGCATAAGGCTGGCCGGTGGCGCCTGCGGAAGCGGCTTGCCGGCTGGCAGGCCAGACCTCACAGGCCGGCGGAGACCTGTGAGGTCTGGCAGCGGCGCTAGCCCAGTTCGGGTTCGATCAGGCCGTAGCTGCCGTCACGGCGGCGGTAGAGCACATTGATGGCGCTGGAGGCGGCGTTGTAGAACACGAAGAAGTTGTCGTGTTCGAGCTGGTGCATTTGATCAATCGCTTCCTGTTCGTCCATCGGTCGCAGGGCAAAACGCTTGCGGCGCACAATGCTGGTTTCTGTTCCGGCGGACTCCGGGCCGGCTTCCGATTCGCTTTCGAGGGCGCGGGCCAGGGCTCTGGTGGAAGCGCCATCACCGCGACCCCGGCGTTGCTTGCCCTTGAAGCGCTCGATCTGGCGCTGCATTTTGTCCAGCACGGCGTCTACCGAGGCGAACATGTCATCGGTGCGCTCTTCCGAGCGGAGCAGCAGGCCGCGGCCGCGCACGGTGAGTTGGGCCACCTGGCGATCGGCGGCGCTGCGGGCGGATTTCTGATGGGAAAGCTCGACATCCGCCTGAGTAATCGTGTCCAGATAGTGATCGAGTCTGCTGACCTTCTTTTCCACGTAGTCCCGCAGGCGCGGGGTAAGCTCCATATCGTGCCCTTTGATAACCACTTCAACCGTCATCGAAAACCTCCTTTTCCACGCTAGCTCGATACCGTCCGGCAGGATCAGAAGGCCTGCCGGTCCGCGGAGCGAGGCCCCTGCAACGCGCCCACCGCTCAGGGCGTCCGCCCGACGGTCAGTCCATACACCCGGGTCGCCCCGGCCTGCAGCAGCGCCTGGGCGCAGGCTTCCAGAGTGGCGCCAGTTGTGCAGACGTCGTCAACCAACAACGTCACGCGCCCGGCAACCGTGTCAGGCCGGGCAGCAAACGCATCTTGCACATTGCTCCAGCGATGGTCGGCAGTCAGCCCGACCTGCGAGGCGGTGTGCCGCACCCGGCGCAGGGCGTGCGCCGCGAAGGGCAACCCGGCAGCGCCAGCGAACATGCCCGCCAGCAATTCCGCCTGATTGTAGCCGCGCTCCTTGCGCCGTTCCGCAGAGAGCGGGACCGGCGCCACCACGGCCGGCGGCCAGCGCAAGCGTTGCCAGAATCCGGCCAATTCATCCCCCAGCGCCTGGGCCAGCGGCTGGTCCTGCTGGTATTTCAGGCGGTGCAGCGCCTGGCGCAACGGACCCTCAAAATAGGCCAGCGAACGCAGCGCCTGCAGGCTAAGAGGCCGGCGCGCGCAGCGCGGGCAGTGGTCGGGATTGGGGATGGGTGAGCCGCAGCGGGAGCACAACGGGATGGGTAGCGCGCGCAGGCTGGCGTGGCAGGCCGGGCACCAGCGCCCCTCCCGCGCCCCACACCCACCACAGCAGGGCGGGGACAGCAGGTCAAGACCGGCCCATACCCACTTTCTGGCCAGGTAGCGCAAGTCCGTTCCGGGGGCGCAGGTTGCTTTCTCAGCAGCCACAGGCCTTCCCTTTAA
>CAYZNA010000336.1:0-4375 GCA_964478665.1 uncultured Anaerolineales bacterium | reverse complement strand
CTGCTCTTTCCGCCCACGTGGATGGTCAACGGCGTGCGCTCGGCGCTGCTGGGCGCCATGGTGCGCAAAGAGCTGACCATCATGCTCCGTTACCCGGTGGAGTTCGTGGCCAGCTTCGGTCAGGTTTTCCTGATCGTGCTCGTGCTCACCCTGGCCGGACTGATGTTCGCCCCCGGCGGTGTGCAGGCCTCCGGTGAAAACTCGACCACTGCCGGGTTGGTGGTGTACGGCTTCGTCATCTTCATCTTCCTCAGCGATACGCTGTGGACCATTGGCTCCAACGTGCGCCGCGAGCAAAAGCAGGGCACGCTGGAGCAGCTCTACCTCAGCCCGGCCTCCAAGTTCGCCAGCCTGGTCTCGCGGGTGGTGGTCACCCTGGTGTGGGTCGGGCTGCTCTCGATCAGCTCGGCGGCAGTGATGAGCGCCCTGATCGGCAGGCTGTCATACGAAAACCTGCCGCTGGGTTTGGCCTTGCTGGCGCTGTCACTTAGCGGCACCTTCGGGGTGGGCTTTGCCTTTGCCGCGCTCACCCTGCGCGTGAAAGAGGCCGGCCAGACCCTCGCCAACCTGTTCCAGTTTGTCTTCATGCTGATCTGCGCGCCGTTCTTTCCTTTTGCCGGGCTGCCGGTGGCGCTGCGGGCGGTCTCGCGCGCCATTCCGCTCTCGTACTCGGTGGACGCCTTTCGCTCGACGCTGATGGGCTACCCGGCCGGCTTCCCGGAACTGGCGCCCATCGGGGTGGAAATTGCCATTGTGGCCGCCTTCGGGCTGCTGATGCCGGTCCTGGGCTACTGGCTGTACCGCCGCGAGGAAGACCACGCCCGCCGCACCGGCAGCCTTTCGGAATACTGAGGGAGCGCTCATGTCCGACGCAACCTTACGCATGGCGATTTTGCAGCAGATTGATGATGGCGCGCTGAGCGCCGCCGAGGGGGCGCGGCTGCTGGCCGCGCTGGCGGGCAGGACTTCGCTCCCGGCCGCGGCAGCGGCTCCCACCCTGGAAACCGGCCCGGGCCAGGATTCCGCTCCCCCGGCCGATTCCGCCCCCGGGGCTGATTCCGCTCCCCCGGCCGATTCCGCTCCCGGGGCGGATCCCGGTCCCCTACCCGATTCCGCTCCCCTGCCCGATCCCGGCCCCCCGCCGGAGGCGCTGCGCTGGCGTCGCTTCTGGCTGATCCCGTTCTTTCTGGGTGCGGCCGTGCTGGTGGCCGGGGCGTGGCTAATGGCGCTGGGCCTGCGCACTCCCATTTCCCCCTTCTGGCTGTTGTGCGGGTTGCTGCCCTTCTGGGGTGGGACGCTGGCGCTGGCATTGGCTTTTGCCTCGCGCAAGGCGCCCTGGATTCACGTGCGGGTGCACACCGGCCAGAACGAATGGCCGCGCAATATCGCCATCAGCCTGCCGGCGCCGTTACGGCTGACGGCGTGGGTCTTGCGCCACTTCGGGGGCCGGATTCCGCAGCTTGCGCATACCGGGCTGGATGAGGTGTTGCTGGCGCTGGATGAGGGCCGCGCGCTGTACGGGCGACCCGGCGGGTCGCCCCTACCCCTATACATCGAAGTGGACGAGGGCGACGGCGAGCGCGTGCAAGTGTACTTTGGATAGGAGGCCGCTATGGCTACTGCAGAGGAACGCAAGAAAATCCTCAAGATGATTGAGGAGGGGAAGATTTCGGCGGAGGATGGCGCCCGGCTGCTGTCGGCGCTGAGCGGCAGCGAGGGCCGCTCGGCCGCCGGCGCGGGAGCGCTGCCGGAGGCCCGCTGGCTGCGCATCCGCGTGACCGATTCGATCACCGGCAAGGCCAAAGTGAGCGTAAACGTGCCCACCAGCCTGGTGGACATGGCGATCAAGATGGGCGCGCGCTTTGCCCCGGAGATCGAGGGTTTTGAGTTGCAGCAGGTGATCGAGGCGCTCAAGTCCGGCTCGCGCGGCAAGATTATTGACGTGGTGGACGAAGAGGGCGGCGAGAAGGTCGAGATTTACCTCGAGTAAGGAGGTGTAGCATGGCTGCGGAAACTATCGAACAGCGTTTCGCGGTGAGCGGGCCGGCCCGGCTCTCAGTCAGCAACGTGCGCGGCACGATTCTGGTGGAGCCGGGCGAGTCGGACGCCATCGAAGTGAGGGCCGTCAAGCACCCCGGCAGCGGCGACCCGGAGCACACCCGGGTTGTGATGACCCAGGCGGACGCCGGCGCCGTGAAGGTGTCGGTGGAGCACGACAACGCGTTTTCTTTGTGGCTGCTCGGCCGGCGCCAGCCCTGCAGTGTGGATATCAGCGTGCGGGCGCCGCAGGGGTGCTCGGTGCAGGCCCGCTCGGTGTCCGCCGCGGTCACGGTGCACGATTTGCAGGGGGACTTTGATCTGGGTACGGTGAGCGGCCGCCTGAATTTGGTCGATCTCACCGGGAGCCTGCGGGCGGAGAGCGTGAGCGGAAAGATCGCCGGCCGGCGGCTGAACGGTCCGGCGCGACTGGGGAACATCGCCGGCGCGACCACGGTGCTCGATTCCGATTTGCCGGCGATGGAGGCCAGCACCGTGAGCGGCGATGTGACGCTGGAAACACCGCCGGGGGCAGGCCCGCATCGCTTCGAAACTGTGAGCGGCGCGGTCAAGCTGCTGCTGCCACAGGCCAGCGGCTGCGTGGTGGAAGGCCAGAGCGTGAGCGGTCGCTTCCGCACCTCGCTGCCCGGGCCGCAGAGCGAATACACGGGCGGCGGTCGCTGGCGGGTGGAACTGTCGGGCGGCGGGCCGGAGATCAGCTTCCGCAGCGTGTCCGGCGACTTGTGGCTGCTTGCCGGGGAGGCGGAAGGGGACCCGGTCGCGACCGCGCCCCCTGGCGGCGACGCCCCGGCCCGCGACGGCGGCCGCCGGCCGGGGGATCGCTCCGAGATATTGGAGCAGATTGCCAGCGGCAAGCTTTCGGTGGATGAGGGGCTGGCAGAGTTGCAGGGCCGATAGACTTCAGCGGTCCATGCGGCCCCCGAGGCCTGTCAGCCGGACAGAGCGCCGTAGAATGGCCGCGAATCTTGAGAGGAGACAGCGATGAGATCTGGCCGCCCGAGTGGCATGTTCGCCTTCACCGTGGTGTGGATCGGGCAGGTGATTTCGCTGATGGGTTCGGCCATGACCGGCTTCGCCCTGACCATCTGGGCGTGGAAGGTCACCGGCTCGGCCACGGCACTGGCGCTGGTGGGTTTCTTTAACTTTGGCCCCACCGTGCTGCTCAGCCCGATTGCCGGGGCGCTGGTGGACCGCTGGAACCGCAAGCTGGTGATGATGCTGAGCGACCTGGCTGCCGGATTATCCACGGTGGCCATTCTGCTGCTGTACACCACCGGGCGCCTGCAAATCTGGCATCTGTACGTGGCGGGGGCGTTCTCCGGCGCTTTTCAAGCCTTCCAGTGGCCGGCGTATTCGGCGGCCATCAGCACGATGTTGCCCAAATCGCAGTACGCCCGCGCCAGCGGCATGATCTCGCTGGCCGAGTCCGGCTCCGGCGTTTTTGCGCCGCTGCTGGCCGGGTTCTTGATCACGGTGATTGACATCAGCGGCATTATGCTGATTGACGTGATCACCTTTGTGGCCGCCATCAGCGCGCTGCTGGCAGTGTACATTCCCCGGCCCGCCGCGACCGAAGAGGGGCGCAAGGGACAGGGCAGCCTGCTCAAAGAGTCGGGCTACGGCTTCCGCTACATCCGGGAGCGGCCCAGCCTGCTGGGGTTGCAACTGGTATTCTTTGCCGGCAACCTGCTGGGGAGCGTGGGCTTTACGCTGCTGGCGCCCATGTTGCTGGCGCGCACCAACAACAACGAGATCATCTTCGGTAGTGTACAATCGGCCTTCGGGGTGGGCGGCGTGGCCGGAGGGCTGTTACTCAGCGCGTGGGGCGGGCCAGAGCGCCGGGTGCACGGGGTGCTGCTGGGGCACGTTTTGATCGGCGTGCTGGGCCAGACGCTGATGGGATTGGGGCACGGCCTGCCGGTCTGGGTGGCGGCTGCCTTTCTGGCCTCGTTCCTGGTGCCGTTCATCAACGGCGCCAATCAAGCCATCTGGCAGGCCAAAGTGGCGCCGGACGTGCAGGGGCGGGTGTTTGCCACCCGCCGGCTGATTGCCCAGATCAGCGCGCCGCTGGCTATACTGATCGCCGGCCCGCTGGCCGACCGCGTCTTTGAGCCGGCCATGCAGGCTGGCGGAGGCCTGGCGGGCGCCTTCGGCTGGCTGGTGGGGAGCGGGCCGGGGAGCGGCATGTCGCTGATGCTGGTGTTGAGCGGGCTGCTGGTGACCGTGGCCGGGGCAGCCGGCTATCTCTTCCCGGCGGTGCGCTATGCCGAGGACATTCTGCCGGACCGCGCCGCGGGAGGCGCCGCCCCGGGGCAGG
>CAYZNA010000335.1:0-4407 GCA_964478665.1 uncultured Anaerolineales bacterium | reverse complement strand
CTGGCGGCGGTCAATCCGGCCCTGTGCGTGGCCCCGGTCAGCGCACAGGCCACGCTGTCCTCCAGCCGGCTGCAGCGGCTGGAAGGCCGCACTGTTCTGCGCACCGACCGCAGCGGCTGGATCGAGTGGGTCACCGATGGCCGGCAGGTGTGGGTGAGTACGGAAAAGTAGCAGGAGGCCGAATGCGGGTAGCCAGGGGCATTGCCCCTGGCTACCCGCTCAGACCGATCCCACCACCGCACAATGGAGGCGCCTATGGGCAGCTTCTTCCGGGCCATCGCCCGGCTGATTGCGATTCTGTGCATTCTGCTGTTTATCGTCACCACCACGCTGGTCCTGCCGCTCTTTGCCATTGGCAGGCAACTGCTCGCCCCGCAGGTGTACAAACAGGCGCTGGCCGGGCAGGATTTTTATCAGCGCCTCCCCGCGCTGCTGGGGGAGCAACTGACCCGGCAGATGACCTACAACCCCTGTGTGGAGAACCCGGAGGACCCGCGCTGCCAGGCCGAGGGCGACAGCGGGGAGGCGCCGCCGGACGCCTTCACCCGCATTGTGCTGACAGCTTCCGGGGAACTGAGAACCTGTCTGGCGCAGGCGCTGAGCGCGGAGGCCTTCGCGGCCATCACCAGCGGCCAGCGCCCGCCGGCCGCGGACGAGGTGCAGCAAATCCGGCCCTGCCTGCGGGAACACGGCCTGCCGGCCGCCATGGTCTCGAACGAGGGCGGTCCGCCGCTGTACTTCCTGCTGCTGGACGGGCACGACTGGGAGATCATCTTTTCGGAGCTGCTGCCGGCCCCGTGGTTTCAGACCCAGACCGAGGCGGTGATAGACCAGCTCTTCGCATGGCTGCCTTCCGACCAGCCGGCCCTCTCGCTGATGATCTCGACCCGCGAGTTCCGCGAAAACCTGGCCGGAGAGGGCGGCCAGCACATGATCCGGCAACTGCTAGCAGCCCTGCCGCCCTGCACCCCGGCGCAACTGGCAAACGCCGGCAGCGCGCTGGCGCGGGCTGCGGAGGGCGAAGTGCCGCCCTGCCGCCCGCCGGAGCCGCTTCTCACGCAACTGGCGGGGGCGCTGGCAAAGATGGCGCACGCGCTGGCGGCAAAGATCCCGGACGAGTACGATCTGGCCGGGGTGCGCCTGGGAGGGGAACCGGAGGCCGGGACAGCGCCGCCCCCGGCCGCAGAGCCGGGGAGCGGCCCCTCGGCAGAGGAGACGCAGAGGACTTTCCGCGTGGCGCGCGCGGTTGCGTTGTTCAGCCCGCTGCTGCCGGGCGCGCTGCTGTTGCTGGCGACGCTATTCGGTGTGCGCTCGTGGCGCGGCTGGCTGCTGTGGTGGGGAACGCCGCTGCTGCTGGCCGGCCTGATCGGGGTCGGGATGGGGGCGGCGCTCCTGCCGGCGGCCAACTGGGCCATTCAGACCTATGTGGCCGGCAGGATCCCATCCTTTTTCACCCCGGCGATGGCGCAAACCGGGCTGGACATCGGGCGCTCAGTTGTGCAAGCGGTGGGAAGAGGGATCGAACTGGAGGGCGCGCTGCTGGGCGTGATCGGGCTGGCGATGCTGCTCGGCTCGCGGCTGGCGCCCGGCGGCCTCAGTCGGGGCCAGGGTTGAGGAAGACTTCCACCACCGCCGGGTCAAAATGCCCCCCGGCCCGGTCAGCGGGGCGCCATCTCCCTGATTCCCATCGGGAAGCCGTAGTGCGGCATCCGGGCTACAAACGGGTCGGGGTCAAAGGCCTCCGGGCCGAGCACGCCCCGGCCCCCCCAGGCGCCGGTGGCCAGCAGTTCCATCGCAATCACGGGGTTGACCGCGGTCTGCCAGACCACCGCCTGCAGGCCGTATTTCTGCATGCAGGTCTCGTTATCCGCCACCTGATACAGATACACCTCGCGCGGGAGGCCGTCCTTCAGGCCGCTGACCCACGTTCCGGCGCAGGTCTTACCGCTCATTTTGTCGCCCAGGCGGGCAGGGTCGGGCAGGCAGGCGGCCACCACGTCGCGCGGCGCCACCTTGAGGCCCTTGACGCTGACCGGGTCCTTGCTATCCAGCCCCAGCATCTTCAGCGTTTTGAGCACGCCAATAAACTCATCCCCGAGGCCGTATTTGAAAGTAACCCGCCGGCAGTTGATCCAGCGTGGGGCCAGCAGCACCTCTTCGTGCTCCACGTTGACGCACTCCACCGGGCCAATGCCCTCCGGGAACTCGAACACTTCCGGCTCGGAGAACGGCTCGGTGGTGAACCAGCCGCGCTCCCGCTCCCAGATCACGGGCGGGTTGAGGCACTCTTCGATGGTGGTCCAGATGGAGAAGGTGGGGGCAAAGGCGTAGCCGCGCACCTCCAGATTGGCGCCGTCGCGCACGCCGATCTCGTGAATCTCGTCGAACAGGCGCCGCTCGGCGTATCTGGCGAAGACGTCTGAGAGGCCCGGCTCCACGCCCATGCCCACCAGCGCCAGCAGGCCTTTCTCCTCCCACGCCCCGGCGCGCTCGAATTGGTAGTCGCCCAGCTTGACCCCACACTGCCGGTAGGGATCGTCGGGGTGCGGGGCGGAAAGGGTCATGGCCATGTCCATGTAGTGACAGCCGGCCTCGAAGGCGGCGTCGAAAATCGGCTGGTTGTACAGCGGGTCCACCGCGTTCAAGATCAGGTCGGCGCGGTGCTTGCGGGCCAGGGCAACGATCTGACTCTGGTCGCGGGCGTCCACGGCTTCCACCGGGAACCTGGCCGGGTCGCCGAGTCGCTGGCCCACCTCGCGGGCGCGGCCCACGTTGTAATCGGCCAGCATCAGGGTTTCCAGCCACGCGCGGTCGCGGGCCACCACGGCGATAGCCTCCCCCACGCCGCCCACGCCCATCATCAATACTCTCATCCTGCCTCCTTTGTGAGCAAAACGGAACAGCCGGCGTAGTGTACCAGCTTACGGGCGACGTTGCCAAGTCGCAGGCCCTTGAGCTGGCTGAAGCCGCACACCCCGGCCACAATCAGGTCGGCGCCGCTTTCTTTGCGCTGCTCGATGATCTCGGTGGCGGCGTCTCCGCGCCGCAACACGCTGCGGGCCGGCATGCCGGCCGCCTTGAGCACCTCCAGCGACTCGGCCAGCAGCGCCTCCCCCTGGCGCTGCTCTTCCTCGGCCTGACGGGCAAGGCTCTCGGTCATGGCCGGCGTGAGGCGGATGGGGATCTCCCCCAGGTCTATGTAGACCGGGAGCGGCGGCACGACGTGGATCACTTCCACGCTGGCGCCGGATGGCAGCGGGAATCGTGCCAGATACGCCAGCGCCTGCCGGCCGCAGGGCGAGCCGTCGGCGGCCGCCAGAATCCGCTCCAGCTTGTCGTAGGGAGCGCGCACCACCAGCACCGGGCAGGCGGCGTGTTCCACGATCTGCTGCGCCACGCCGCCCAGCAGGATGCCCAGCGTGGCTCGCAGCCCCTGCGCTCCCATCACGATCAGGTCCGGGCGATGCTCGTCGGCGTGTGCCATCAGTTGCTCGGCCGGATAGCCGGAGAGCAGGTCGGCGGTCACCTGCAGGTCGGGGTGTGCCAGGGTCTGGCTGGCGTGCTGCAGGGCCTCGGTCAGCGGGTTATAGCGAAAGCCGGCCTCGCGCGGGATGAGCACCGCGCGCGTATCAATGGCGCTGCCCGCCGGCAGGGGCAGATCGCGCAACAGGGCGACAGCGGCCCGGGCGTGCTCGGAGCCGTCCACCGCCAGCAGAACCTTGAGCGGTTGTTGCTGTGTGAGGGGGGACATGGCGCACCTCCATTCTTTCAGACTGCGGATGCGGGGCGCGCTTTCGTAAAGCGCGGAGGGCGAGAACCACTCACCCCCTGTGAGCATACGACGGGGGACAGCGCGGGGGCAGTGCCAGAAGTCACTTCCTGCCCGGATGAGATTCATCCAGCAGTTGCCGGCAACCGGCGACAGGCCGCCGGCGACCGGCCAGCTACCCTGCCACCTGCCCGGCGTCTACAAAGTCATCCTGACGACCGAGATGACCGCCAATTGGGGCTACACCAGGCCGGTGCTCAGCCATGAAATCGGCCAACTCCCGGGTCTGTACCCGACCTACCGCGATGTTGGCTACGCCCGCGATGCCTTCAAGACGCTGGTGATCGGGCAGACGCTCACGCAGATTGTGCCCGGCCCGCCCGGCCTGCTGATGGACGGCTGGTTCTCGCAGGACGTGGTCGCCGTCTCCCTGTGGGACGCAGACGGCACGCCCCGCCCGGCCGGGATCGCCTACAGCCTGATAGTCCAGACCATCGGCCACCGCCCCTAGCCATAGAATGCGCGGTGAACTGATCAACAAACGGAACAGAAAACAGCCGTGCAAACCGTGACGCCAATCATACCTTTCGGCGACTTACGCCGCAGAGCGAAGGACGTGCTGGCAGGCCTGAAAGAAC
>CAYZNA010000334.1:0-4424 GCA_964478665.1 uncultured Anaerolineales bacterium | reverse complement strand
AGGTGCCGGGGGGTGCCGGGGAGTGCAGGTGTGTCCTTCGGGAGGGCAGGTGTGCATGCACACCGGGATTGCAAATGCTTGACAGCCCTCGCGCCCTCTGCTAAACTCGCGCCAACTTCATAGCCACAAAGACGTTGACGAGGACGAGTACTCGCCAGAGCGGCGGCCAGAGAGCCGGGGTCAGGTGGAAACCCGGCGCGCGCGCAGGCGACAAATGGACCTCTGAGTTGCAGGGTGAAACGGCAGACGCTGCAGTAGCCCGAGCCGGAGCCGCCACCGTTATCATGGCCGAGGGTATCGCGCTCGCTGCATCGGGGCGCCGTACCCGCAAAGAGTGAGGCTGGCCCTTTTTCCCCCGTCGCATCACCGGCGGGATTTTTGCTTAACCCGGAACCGCGCAGCGGCTTCCAGCAGCGGCCAGCCTCAGCCGGGGTGGCACCACGGGAGTCCCGTCTCGTCCCCGCATTTCGGAGTTGTACGTCCCCTCCGAAGGCGGGGACGTTTTGATTTACCGCTTGCCACCTGCCAATCGCCGGCCGGTAGTGAGCGGGAGTGAGCATCGGCTCGAAGGAGGCAGACCATGATCAAAGCACGCATTCTCACCGGCGACCGGCCCACCGGCCGGCTGCACCTGGGGCATTACGTGGGCAGCCTGGCCAATCGAGTGCGCCTGCAACACGAAACCGAGGCGTTTTTCATCATCGCCGACCTGCACACCCTCACCACCCGCCCGGAGCGCGACTTCATCCGCGCGGTGCCGGGCTACATCCGTGAGATGGTGCTGGACTACCTCTCGGTGGGAATTGACCCGACGCTCTCCACCATCTTTGTGCAGTCCGCCATCCCGGAGACCTACGAACTGAACCTGCTCTTTCAGATGCTGGTCAGCGTGCCCCGGCTGGAGCGGCTGCCCTCGCTGAAGGACATGGCGCGCGACGCCAACCTCGACTCTATGCCCTTTGGCCTGCTGGGCTACCCCGTGCTGCAAGCGGCGGATATTCTGCTGCCGCGCGCCACGCTGGTGCCGGTGGGCAAGGACAACCAGGCCCATGTCGAGTTGGCGCGCGAGATCGCGCGGCGCTTCAACCTGCTGTACGGGGAGGTGTTCCCCGAGCCGCAGGCGCTGATCGGCGAGGTGCCCACGCTGGTAGGCACCGATGGCCGCGCCAGGATGAGCAAGTCGCTGGGCAATGCCATCTATCTCTCCGACGACCCCGCCACGGTGGAAACAAAGGTGATGTCCATGTACACCGACCCCAACCGGCTGCGGGCCAGCGATCCCGGCACGGTGGAGGGCAACCCGGTCTTTATCTACCACGAGGCCTTCAACCCGGATGCGGCCGAGGTGGCGGAATTGAAGGAACGCTACCGCGCCGGCAGGGTGGGCGACGTGCAGGTCAAGCGACGGCTGGCGCGGGCGCTGAACGCCTTCCTCGAGCCTTTCCGCGAGCGCCGGGTCTACTTTCAGGCCCACCCGCTGCAATTGCAGGATGTGCTGGTGCAGGGTATCCGGCGCATGCAGGCAGAGGCCCGCCAGACCATGGAGAGCGTCCGCGAGGCGACCGGGCTGTGCTACACCGCCGAACTGTACGCCGATACGGTGGACCTGTTCGGGGCGTAGAGCGCTGGCCGTGCAGGGACCTTCGAGAGCAAACCCAATCCCCACTGCCGCGGCCTTCGCGTTCGCCGGGGCCGGGCGTACGGTCGTCAGGCAAAGCAACCGGGCGGCCTCTTCGCAGTGCGGCAGCGCGGACGTGCTGGCAGAACCGGGCGTGAATCCGGACCTCACGCCGGAGCAGGTGCAGGACTGCATCGAGCAAACCGGCGTCGGCTTTCTGTTTGCGCCAGAGTTCCATGTAATCCGCCGGGACACTTGCCCTCCGCGCCGATTGGATTACAATCTGCGGCATGACAGACACAGCCTCTCAAACCCATTTTGCTCGTCTCACGTGCGTACTTCTCGTTGCGCTGGCGCTGGCGGCCTGCTCCGCCGGGGCGGACACCCCCGCACCCGCCGGTGATGGCGGCTCCTCGGGGCAAGTGATTGAGAGCACGCCCGGCCCGCTGCCGGAGAGCGCCGGCCAGCCGCAGCCGCAGGGAATCACCCTTGACGGTTGCCCGCCGGAGGGCGACGGCGGCGACCCTGCGTTGAACAAACGGAAGAACCGGGTGGACGAGGGCGCGTACATCCCGGTAAACTTCGATGCGGTGCTCAATCTGCCGTGGCCGTCAGCCATAGAGCGCCGGGGTCGCAAGAACTGGCCGGCCCCGGACGCGGCGCAGGTGGCCCGCTACGAGGGCCTGCCGGTCTCCGTAGTGGGCTTTCTGGCGGATGCGAAGGAACAGGGGGCCGAATCTGCCAACTGCCACGGCGAGGACCACAAGTATCGTGACTGGCACGTGTGGCTGGTGGAGCATCCCGACGACGACCGCAGCAAGTCCATCGTGGTGGAGACCACCCCGCGCGTGCGCGCGGGGCATCCGGCCTGGTCAGTCATGGTCCTGCAGCAGCTTGCCCGCGACGGGGCCAGGGTGCGCATCGGCGGCTGGCTGATGCTGGACCCAGAGCACCCCGATCAGGTGGGCAAGACTCGCGGCACGATCTGGGAAATTCACCCCATCATGCGGATTGAAGTGTGGCAGAACGGGCAGTGGGTGACTCTGGACGACTACTCGGTGTGAGGGGAAGTGGCCCGCCCCCGCGGGCTGGCGCTGGCACGGCCCTTGCAACCCTCCGGGAAATGGGAACTTGCCCGACTTTCAGAATCATGCTAACATGCCATGCAATTCAACAGCGCTTCGACCGGAGAAGCCGGCACATCAGACCACCGGAGGATTTGATGAGAAACCCACATCAGCGAACCATTCTCTTGACCGTTCTGTTTGCAGTCGCACTGATACTGGGCGCCTGCACCCGCACGGCCTCCACCCAGCCGGTACCCACTACCGGTCCCGCCGGGCCAAAGGGCGCCGAGGGCACATCTGCCCCCGGCGGCGCTGAGGCCACCATGGACGCCGTGCGCGCCGGCATCCTCACCCAGACCGCGGTGGCGGCGCTGGGGCAGGGCGGTGGGGAGCCGGCCACCGGCGCCCCGCCCGCAACCCCGGCGGTAGCCACGCCGGTGCCGCCTGCCACGGCCACCACGCCGCTGGTTGCCACCCCGGTCCCGCCCGCGGCCACCGCGGCGCCCGCCATCCCGGCCGAGTACACCGTGCAGCCCGGGGAGTGGATTTACTCCATCGCGCGCAAGTTCAACCTGGATCCGCAGGCGATCATCAACGCCAACCCCGGCATTAACCCCAACCTGGTGTACGCCGGTCAGGTCATCAAACTGCCGCAGGGCGCTGCCACTACCCCTGAGGCGCCGGCCCAGCCAACCACTCTCGCGCACCCTGGCGAGTACACGGTCAAGCAGGGTGATTGGATCTACTCCATCGCCCGCGCCTTTGGGGTGATGCCGGAGGCCATCATCGCGGCCAACCCCTCGCTGACGCCGCCCTATACCATTTACGCCGGGCAGGTGCTGAAGATCCCGTAGCGTGATTCCCGCGTGGAGCGGGTCGTCCCGAACGCAGCCCGCCGGCGTTGCCGCCCGATTTCCGTCGCCGGACGGCCTTGCCGGTAAGGCGCCGCCAATCGCCGGCCGGCATGGTCAACCGGAGTAGTCGGGGCCGCTGCCTCCGGCTACTCCGGTTTTTGTGGAGAGCGCATGCCCTATCAAACCACTTCCTCCCGACTGGTGTATCGCGGGCGCGCTGTGGGTCTGCGGGTGGACCACGTGCGCCTGCGCAACGGGCAAACCGCCGAGTGGGAAGTGGTGGAACATCCCGGCGCGGTGGCCATGCTCCCTCTCGACGACGAGGGACGCCTGTGGTTCGTGCGCCAGTACCGGCACGCGGTGGCGCGGGAGATGCTAGAAGTCCCCGCCGGAACCATGAAGCCGGACGAGGACCCGGCCGCCTGCGCCGCCCGTGAACTGCAAGAAGAGATCGGCATGGCCGCCGGCCGGCTGGAAAAGCTGGGCGAGTTTTACCTGGCGCCCGGCTACTCGCAGGAGTGCATGCACCTGTATCTGGCGACCGACCTGACCCCCGCCAACCTGCCCCAGGACCCCGACGAGGACCTGGCCGTGGAGCGGATCCCGGTAGCGGAGGCCTTTGCCCTGGCCCGCGCCGGCCGCCTGCCGGATTCCAAGAGCCTGGCGGCGCTGCTGCTGGCCCGGCCGCATCTGCCCGGTCTCGATTGATGCGGTGCGCTCCCGGCCGGCAGCACAACAGGCCACACAACACCACCGCCCCTCCGCCCCCCCGCCCCCCCGACCACACCCCCCCGACCACTCGACCATCGGGGCATGGGGATGCCCCGACTACCCGACCATCGGGGCATGGGGATGCCCCGACTACCCGACCACCCGACCATCGGG
>CAYZNA010000333.1:0-4463 GCA_964478665.1 uncultured Anaerolineales bacterium | reverse complement strand
GCCCTCGCCAGCGCCGCTCGCAGATCAGCGTCCAGCCTCTCCAGGTCTATCAGCAGTGATTCTGCCCCGGCCTGCTGAGCCTCCGCAACCGCCGCCTCGCTAAAACCGGCGCGGGCGAAGAAAGCGTAGTGCACCTGCCAGTCCGGAGCAGGCACCACGCGCGGGCTTTTGCTCACCAATTCGCGCACCACCGTCCGCCCGACCGGTTCCAGCCCCCACTTACACTCGCCCAGCAGGATAGCCTTCTCACGCCAGTTGATGGCGACTACGTCCACCTGTGAGTCCGGCGCCCAGTGACTGCCCACCAGTTCCGGCCTGAACGGCAGCCGGCCGCCGGCCCGCGCCTGCGCCAATACCCATTCGCGGCAAAGTTCCTCAAAGGCTGTGCCGCCGACGAAGGCCCGGAACTGCTCGGCCATTCGCTCCCACAGCAAGTCGGTCAACTCCTGCTCAACCATTTCCAGATTGGGCTCGATAAACCGGAAATGAAAGCGCAAGTACGAGTCGCGCAGGTAGTAGCGGCTGCGGGTGGTGGCCCGGCGCTGACCCGGCGGCATGGTGGCTGGAACGCGCCGCTCGATCAAGCCCAATTCGTGCAGGCGTCTGAGATACGGAGCCAGATTGCTGGAGGCGACTCCGGTTATGCCGGCGATTTCGGCAGGGGTGTGCGCTCCGGCGGCAATAGCGCGCAGGGCTGCCTCGTAGGTGCGGGTTTCGCGCACCAGATCCCCTATCAGGCTCAATGGCTCACTGCGGAACATCCCCACCCGCCGGAAAAGGTGGTGGCGAATGTTCGCGCTCAGGCTGCGCTCCGGGTCAAAACGCTCCAGATAGGCCGGCACGCCGCCCAGCACTGCATAGGTAGCCACTCGCTCGGCAGCCGAATAGGCGGGAAAGAACTCGCCCAGCGCGGCGTAGGGCAGAGGCTCCACCGGCAGTCGGAAGTTGAACCGGCCATACAGGGGGGCTTGATACTGAAACAGGTCCACCATCATGCCAATGTGAGACCCGGCCAGAAGAATCACGATGGGCTTATGCTTGAAATGGTGGTCCCAGGCTGCCTGCAGGTGAGAGGGCAGGGAGGGATCAGATTCGACTGCGTATGGGAATTCATCGCAGATCAGCAGTAAGGGAAGGTCGCCGGTCAGCCCGTCCAACATGCGAGCCATCTGCTCAAATAGCACAGACCAGGAGTCAAAACGAGGCGGTTCCGGGTTTTCCTCCTGGGGATAGGCCCAACGCCACAGCGCGCGGGCAAAACTGTTACGGGCGGCCTCCGCCGTCTCGCGCCGGGCCACCCAGTAGATGTAGGGCAGCCCGGCCTGTTGAACCCAGTGCAAAAGCAGGGTGGTTTTGCCAACCCGGCGGCGACCGAACACGATTGCCAACTGTCCGGCCTCTCCAGACAACAGTGCGTTCAGTTCGCGGATTTCCTGCAGGCGGTCTACAAAGCGGGCCATCTGGTGAATCTCCGGGACAAAATTCTAAGAATCTGATCATGGAGATTATACCAGAACCGTTCTCCGACAACACTTACCTTTGGGAATCCGTTGCCGTGCGCTTTGTAGTGAAACCGGGCCGGGACCGGGCAAGTCGAGTATAATTCCGCCCGGAAGACCGGCTGTCTGGTAAGACAGGGAGGCCAGAATGCAACTCCAACAACTCGTTCGCGAAATCCACTGGCTCGAGTGGCAACTGCGCACTTTCGAGGACAAATACGGAGTACTCTCGCGCGATTTCTATCAGGCTATGGAAAGCGGGCAATTGTCGGAATTCGACGACGGCGAGTCTGCGCAATTCTACGATTTTCTGGATTGGCACGGATTGGTTAAAGTGCTGTTACGGCGCGAGCAGACCTATCGCGACCTGTTGCGCCAGCAACCTCTGACTGTCCAGTTGCGCAATGTGGCTGTGCCTGCTTGAGGCTCACCGTGTTGGTACGCACCGAATACGAGCAGTTTGTCTACACGCTCCCCTCTCGCTACCGTTCCGTTGTGATGAGCACCCTCGTCATCGCTCCGCCCGGCCTGGTTACCGCACGGCTGACAGGGCTGCTGACATTCGGCAGCGATATTGTGCTCTGTGTCTCCGAGCTCCTCAACTTCCATCAGGGTATCATCGAGACGTACCGGTACGAGATCTCACGCTGCCATCCCTCATTCTTTGAGAACATCATTCCCGAAGCCGCCCAGTACTGCACCATCGGCTATCCCGGCAAAGAAAAACTGTACTGGTACGACTCGTGGCCTCACCCCAACACGCCGTCCCTCGCCTCCACCCACCCTCATCACAAACACATCCCGCCGGAAATCAAGCACAACCGCGTCCCCGCCCCCAGCCTGAGTTTCACCGAACCCAACCTGCCCTTCCTCATCGAAGAAATCGAGCGCGAACTGCTGGAACAGCCCGAATCCTGAAGCTGCCCCTCTGTTCCCCCGCCCCCCGGCTCCGCAGCCCCCATGCCCCCCCGCTCCCCCCACCCCGCGCCCGCTCAGCGCCCAGATCGCCCGCCTGCGCTGGCTGCTGCCGCTGCTGGCGCTGGCGTTAGTGCTGGTCCAGCAACTCCTTGCCTTCCTATTCTTGCGGCCTGCGCCCGACCTCCGGCTTCTGCTGGCCGAAATCCTGCTGTACGGCGCGGCTGGCCCACTCTTTCTCTGGCGGGCGCTGCGAGACCTCGCGGGTCTCGGAGACCCGCGAGGTCTGCGAACCGTTCTGCCAGCGAATGGGCAACGAATTCGGGGCTGAGATCGCCGGCAACGGCCCATGAATCTTGACTTCCGGCAACGACAGGCGCGTAAACGCGGAGAGGGTGGGGAGCGTATTCAGGTATAATTCGATCACACGAACAGCCGCCGCCCGGGCGAAAGGATCAGGCTACGATGACCACTGCGACTGTCACCCTCCAGTTGCCAGAAGACGTTCACCGCCGGCTGCAAGGCATGGCCACCGTCATGCGCCAGCCGCTGGAAACCGTGCTCTTTCAGACCATCCGGGGTAACCTGCCGCCGCTGGTGGATGATTTGCCCCCGGAGTTGCGTGACGAGCTGGCCGCCATGCACGCCCTCGGCGACGGGGCGCTCTGGCAAGTCGCACGCGAGCCGCTTTCGCCAGAGCAGTGGCGGCGCCACCAGGCCCTGCTGCGCAGAAGCGAAGCGGGCCGTTTGAGTGAGGCCGGGCGCGCGGAACTGGCCCGTTTGCGGGCGTCTGCTGACCGCTTCGTGTTTCGCCGCTCGTATGCCCTCGCGCTGCTCAAATGGCGCGGGCATACGCTTCCGGCGGCGCTGCCCTGACTCCCCATGTCTCAACGCCGCAAGATCCCTGCCGCGCTCCGGCGACAGGTGGCCGAACACGCCAGTTATCGCTGCAGCTACTGTCGCAGCCCGGAACTGGCCGGGGTGCCGATGGTAGTGGATCACATTCTCCCCCTGTCAGCGGGTGGTGGCACGGAGACCGGGAATCTGTGTCTGGCCTGTTACCGCTGCAACGAGTTCAAAGCTGCCCGTATCGCGGCCCCGGACCCGCTGACCGGCGAGGTTGTACGTCTGTTTCACCCCCGGACTCAGGCATGGCGTGATCATTTCGAGTGGGGTGAAGATGGTCTGCTGGTCCTCGGACGTACGGCTTGTGGCCGCGCCACGGTGGAAGCACTGCATCTGAATGACAGCCGGCTGGTTCGCGCCCGACGGATATGGGTCTTCGCCGGGCTGCACCCACCGCTGGAGTGAACAACGCTCACGGCTGCAAAGCCACCCGGGCAGAGTGCAGGAACCCTGGAGGAGACTTCCCCTCGCCCTGAACCCGTCGTCAGCCGGGCAATCACCACTTGAGTGCGGCCGGCCCGGCGGTGACGCCGGTTCAGGCCCTCGCCAGCGCCGCTCGCAGGTCAGCGTCCAGACTCTCCAGGTCTATCAGCAGTGAGTCCGCCGCGGTCCGTTGGACCCAGTGCAAAAGCAGGGTGGTTTTGCCAACCCGGCGGCGACCGAACACGATTGCCAACTGTCCGGCCTCTCCAGACAACAGTGCGTTCAGTTCGCGGATTTCCTGCAGGCGGTCTACAAAGCGGGCCATCTGGTGAATCTCCGGGACAAAATTCTAAGAATCTCTTCATGGAGATTGTACCAGAACTCTCGCGCGATTTCTGTCAGGCGATGGCAAGCGGGCAATTGTCGGAATTCGACGACGGCGAGTCTGCGCAATTCTACGATTTTCTGGATTGGCACGGATTGTATAAAGTCCTGTTACAGCGCGAACAGACCTATCGCGACCTGTTACGCCAGCAACCCCTGACTGTCCAGTTGCGCAGTGTGGCTGTGCCTGCTTGAGGCCCATCTCAAGGTGAACCAGCGCCTGGCCGAGGCCGCCGACGAGGACGAACTGGCGGCGCTGGCGCTGCAACTGCCGGGCGAAATTGCCCCGCTGTTGGGCTGCGCGCTGCTGCCTCGGTCTCTCCCCTCAGCCGGCGC
>CAYZNA010000332.1:3973-4464 GCA_964478665.1 uncultured Anaerolineales bacterium | reverse complement strand
CAGCGGCAGCCGGGCCGGCAGGACTTCCACCGGCGTGGGGCGCGCGCCGCCGGTCTCGGTCCAGTGGCGGTCCATCCGCCCCACGGTGACCGACAGCAGCGCGGCCTGCCTCTGGTCGTCCGGAGTGTCGGCCGGCGTGGCGATCTGGCACTCCGGCGCCTCGTTCCCGGAGCGCCAGAAGCCGCGACCCAGGATTTCATCCAGGGCGCCGGCAGGCCGCACGTTCAGCACGGCGCTGTATTCGCTTTTGTCCTGCAGCCGCAAGGCCAGCCGCCCGTTGATACTCCCGCCCATGTCGCGGTACAGGCCGGGGCCGGTGGTGGAGAACACAAAGTGGATGTCGCAGGTCAACCCGGAAGAGAGGGCTTTCATCATCCGGTCCAGCACGTCCTGCGCTTCCGGAATCATCAAGGCTTCTTTGGTGAGTTTGCCGAGATCCTCCACCACAATGACCCACGTGGGCGCGGGCTGACCGGTGGAGCGGCGATAGG
>CAYZNA010000332.1:0-3963 GCA_964478665.1 uncultured Anaerolineales bacterium | reverse complement strand
CACACCAGTCGAGGCAGCCGATGGTCGAGCAGAACCCGCCCTTGCAGTCCTTGCCCAGCGTGCCGCAGTCCTCGCCGCCCGAAAGGGCGTCCGTCGCGGCCTCGCCGCAGTAAGTGCCGGGGTTGCCGTTCTCGTCGGGGGCGTACTGGCAATACTCGCCCTCGGTGGTGCAGTCGGAGTTGCCGAGGCAGGGTGTCTTCGACCCCTTCAGCAGGACGCACATGTCGATTTGGGCCTGAAGGCACTGGTCGGTTTCGCTCAAGCCGAGCATGCCGCCCACGTGCGGCAGCCGGGCCCGCGGGGCCCACCCGGTTCCGCCAAAAGCCAGGAAGTAGAAGTGCAGGTCGTCCGGGGTGTGAGTGCTGGCCAGCGCCATGACCAGCGTGCGCAGAGCCAGCAACTTGCCGGAGTTGAGCGTGCCGCAGGCCCACAGATGGGTGTGGTCGTGGGCCAGATCCACCAGCAGCGGATCCTGCCGCTGTTGGGCGGGCTCGTCGAGCATGCCCAGCGGCACGCGCAGGCGCGCCAGGTCATCGGCGGTATCCCAACCCTGCCCGTTCCATCTGCGGAAGGCAGGGTATCTGGCAACGAGCGGCTCCAGCGGGATGGTTTCTGGCAGCGGGGGCAGCCACGGGCCAGGCAGCGGCAGGGAAAGGCCGTCCTCGATTGCCGTCTGCCGCGCCAGGTCAATGACGTATTCCAACTCGGTGGGCTGGCTGCCCTCTTCCGGCTCGGATTTGACCGCCGGGGAGTGGGTATAGAGCACCTGGCGGGTGCCGTCGGGCCAGATTTCAGCGATTTCAAAGCGCTCATCGCTGCTGATCTGGGCGCCGGTGCTGCTCAGGCGCTTGCCGGCGTAGGCTACCTGAAAGAGTTCAAAGATTTCAACGTCGCCGCCGCTGGCTTGTAGATAGGCCCGGCCTTGCGGTTTGACCGGCAGACTGGCGGCGTCCGGCAGGTGCAACACGGAGCGGCTCTCGTCGCTGTTGGCCACCCGCAGGCAGATGCGGAACTGGCTATTGGCCCAGATCTTATCGCTGACCACGCCGCCGGGGCTCTGGGTGCACAGAATCAGGTGCACGCCCGGGGCGCGCCCCAGCGCCGCCACGTCCACCAGCGCGTCCATCAGGTCCGGCGCCTGCTTTTTGAGCACGGCGAACTCGTCAATGATGACCATCAGGTGAGGCAGGGGGGTGCGCGGATTGCGGCGGTTGTACTGGAAGATCTCATTTGTGCCGGCCTGGGAGAGCTTTTGCATCCGGCGGTCAATCTCGCTGCGCAGGGCCACGATGGCCCGCTGGATATAGCTCTGGAGGCGTTCGGCGGTGAGCGCTTTATCCAGCACCGAGGCAAAGCCCACGGTGTGCGGCAGCCGGCTGAGCAGTTCGAGGCTCTTGTCGCCTTTCATGTCAATGATGACGAAGTTCACCAGCCGCGGGCTGTTTGCCACCGCCAGCGCGGCGATCACGGTGGAGAGCAGCACGGTCTTGCCCGCGCCGGTGGTGCCGGCGATCAGGCCATGCGTGCCGTGCGCGGTAATGTGCAGGTCCAGTTCCAGCAGGCGGTTGCCAATGGCCATGCCGAGGGGGGCCGTCAACTGGCGGGTGTGGTCGGCGTGCTCGGCCCAGACTTGCCGCAGGTTGAGGTCGCGGGCGGAGGGAGCATTGAAGAGAGCGCTGAGGGTGATGCCATTCGGCAACTCGCCGCCCCGCTGAACAGAGAACTCGATCGGGGCCAGGCTGCGCGCCAGCGTATCGTATTCCTTGGGATCGCTGGTAAGTTCGGCAATGCCGTGGATGGCCGGCTGGTCCGGCCGGGCCGGGGTGAGCACAAAGCCGTTCTGAAGCTGCGGGTCGGCTTCCAACAGCGCACCGCAGCCGCCGGGAATCTGCTGCGGGTCGTCGGCCAGAAAGATGGCGCCGGCGCGCAGTTCCGGGCCGCCCTGCAGGACCAGATTGATGGCCTCCTGCCCGCGGACCAGGCTCAGGTCCTCCACCAATATCACCAGATACGGCCAGTACTCGCTAGCCGGCCGCTCGCGGTTGCGCAGCAGGTGTTCGCGACGCTTGAGTTCCTCCAGCAGTTGCGTCATCAGCCGGTTGATGGCTTCCGGGGTGCTCGCACCCTGTAACTGATCAGGAGCCGGCGGCTGCGAATGGGGTAGCCACTTGAGCCAGTTCCCGACTGACGCCTGGCCGCCGCGCGTCGCATAAACAGCAAACAACCGTACTTCGCCCGGCCAGTGATGCACTGCCAGGTTACACAGGATGGTGCGGGCCAACCCGCTGCGGAAGCCCGGTTCTCCGGCGATGCCGATCGAGCGACAATCGGGCAGGCTTGCCACACAGGGCAAATCCGAAATAGTCGCAAAGGGACGAGCGACGTCGTTCGCCTGCTTCTTACGTGGGTCGCGCTGCTCGGATTCCAGGAGCACCAGTTCGTACATAGGCGCTCCGGCGTAGGTGCCAATCCGCAAATGCAAGAAGTCTTCATCGTGCGGGCGCCGTTCCCATAACCTGCGATGGCGTTGAGCCGCGCGCTCGCAGAGCAGGGCCACGGGCGGGTCAAGCTCCTCGGCGGCTTGCAGTTGTTGGGTGTACAGCCCGGACAGCCTGGCCCTCATATCGCTCAACTCGTTTTGGTACGCCTGTTCGATTTCCTCGACCCGCTTCTCCCAGGCCTTCTTGTTCGATCTGAAGACCGCATTCTGGATCACCGGGGTCAGCACGGCGCCGCTCAACATCAACAGCGCCAGCCACCAGAACTTGTTCCCGGAAGTCAGGCCGATGATGACTGTGCCGGTTGCTGTGGCCCCCATCGTGAGCGCCGGCAGGAGCAGCATCAGTATGTGCGGCTTTTGCGGCGACGCGGGCAGCGGCGGGGGGTCCGGGACCTTGACCGTGGCCCTGGGATAGGCGACAAAACTCCGCGGGGCGCGGTTGAAGCCGGTGGTGCGACGAGTGCCGGGTGCGGCGGTCATTGCGTCGGAACAAGCCGGGAGAAAGTCATAGAGGGGGATGGCGGAAGAACTGACAGACTCCGCCATCCCCCGTCGGCCGAACGCCGGGAGGTTCAGGCGTTATCGGCATCCACCATCTGCTGCGTTTCAGTGCGGATGCGCTGGGAAATGTCGTGCAGAAGCTGGACAAAGCGGGTCATGTCCTGCTTTGAGGCGGAGTACTCGCCCTCGAAGCGCGTTCTGGAAGTGCCCTCCCACGTGCCGAACAGGCCGTCCATCTGGCCGTTCAATCCGTTGATCAGGCCCTGGATGTTATCCGCCTCCTGATTGAACTTGTCGGCGGTAGCAAACCCGAGGGCGGTATCCATTCTAACCATGCTGGCCATAGTTGCCTCCTGAAAAGATGCTGCGAGCAGAAACTACTGATCGAATCGGTGCATGGACTGATCTGAATCGGTGTCTGTCACTTCATAGGCTCTGCCTCCTGGACTTTCTGGCCTGTCACTGCGCAGCGCAACAGGCCGCCTTCCACGGACCCGCTTGTCGTCCTGTAACCGTCCTGTAGTCGTCCTGGTTTCATCCTGTAATCATCCTGTATTCATCCTGTATTCATCCTGTATCCTCCCCGCTCCAGCGAGACCGATCTGCTGTCGCTCGGCCCACCCCCTCACCTCCGCCCGCTTGAACCGCAGCGCCCGCCTGCCCACCCGCAGCGCCTTCAACTCGCCTCGCCGAACCATTGCCCGCACGGTCTCCGGCTTCAACTGCAGGAACTTCGCCACATCACGGACGGTCCAGAGTGGCTCATCGAGGCCCGCATCTTCAACCGGCGCCGGTGTATCTCCGTCTTTTGTCACCATGGTTCTTACCCCCTGGAGGACTCAGGCAACCCGGAATCCGCTAGCCCGCCAGTCCCATCCAGAACACCCCAGGATTGTGGTAAACCAGAAAACGCAAAGCGGGCGTAGCGATACGCCATGCTTGTCCTGACCAGCCGGGTAACG
>CAYZNA010000331.1:0-4503 GCA_964478665.1 uncultured Anaerolineales bacterium | reverse complement strand
AACGATCGCCAGCGCCACAGCCTGGACGTGGTGCAGGCCAAGACCACCCAACTCACCCGGCTGGTGAGCGACATCATCAGCGTGCAGAAGATCGAACGCAGCGCACTCGACCCCCATCCGCTGGCCCTGGATGAAGTGGTGGCGCTGGCGATCGAAGCGGCCCAGCTTCACGCCCGCTCTGGCGGCGTCACCCTGCGCATGGAAACCGTGACAGACCGCCCGCTGCCGCTGGTAATGGGGGATCAGGACCGGCTGATGCAGGTGCTGGACAACCTGCTGGGAAACGCAGTCAAATTCAGTTCATCCGGCGGGGAAATTGTGGTACGCTTGGGCCTCGCGCCCGGCGGCAGACATGCGCAGGTCTCTGTGAGTGATCAGGGGATAGGCATGCCGGCCACCGACCTGAAACGCATCTTTGAGCGCTTTTACCAGATAGATAGCTCTACCCGCCGCCGGTTTGGCGGCATGGGCCTGGGGTTGGCCATTGTGCAGCGCATTGTACACGCTCATCACGGGCAGGTCTGGGCGGAGAGCCAGCCGGGCCGCGGCAGCACCTTCTACTTCACCATCCCCATTGCCTCCGGCAGATAACCTTCGAGACACACGCCGCTTATGACAGAAGATCTACGACCCCGCACGGCACCCGTACGGGCGGGGTCACCCCGCCCCGACCTGAGCACGCGCCCGGTCATAGCGGCCCTGCCGAAAATTGACCTGCACCGTCACCTCGAAGGTTCCCTGCGCCTCGGCACCGCGCTGGAAGTGGCCCGCACCTACGGCCTGCGCCTGCCCATTGGCACCTCCCAGTTGCGCCCCCTGGTGCAGGTCACCCGCCAGGACCCCCTCACCTTCCGCAACTTCCTCTCCAAATTCGAGACCCTGCGCAACTTCTACCAGTCGCCGGAAGTGGTGCAGCGCGTGACCTACGAAGCGGTCAGCGACGCGGCCGGCGACAACGTCAAGTACCTTGAACTGCGCTTCACCCCCATGGCCCTGGCCAAAGCCCGCTCGTATTCGCTGGACGACGTGACCGGCTGGGTGCTGGAGGCCGCCGGACGGGCCGCCCGCGAGAACGATATTACCGTGCGGCTGATTGCCAGCATGAACCGCAACGAGGGCCTGGAAATCGGCGCCGAGGTCACCCGCCTGGCAATCCAGCACTACGCCGATGGCATTGTGGGCCTGGACCTGGCCGGCGATGAGGTCAACTACCCGGCGGAACCGTTTGCCGAGCTGTTTCAGGAGGCCCGGCGGGTCGGGCTGGGCATCACCGTGCATGCCGGAGAGTGGACCGGCGCCCCCAGCGTGCGCCACGCCATCGAAACCATGCAGGCCCACCGCATCGGCCACGGCGTGCGCGTGCTGGAAGACCCGGAGGTAGCAGCCCTGGCCCGCGCCCGCGGCGTGTACTTTGAAGTCTGCCCCACCAGCAACCTGCAATCCGGCGTGGTCAGCCGCATGGAGGACCACCCCCTGCCGCAAATGATCGAGGCCGGGCTGCGCGTCACCCTCAACACCGACGACCCGGGTGTCTCCGACATCACCCTGACCGACGAATTACTGGTCGCTGTGCGGCAACTGGGCCTTTCGCCGGAGGCCCTGCGGGCAACCCTGCTCAACTCGGCGCGGGCTGCCTTTCTGCCGCGGGCCGAGCGGGCGGCGCTCGAGGCTACCTTTCGCGCCCGGCTGGACGCCGTGCTGCCCCCGGCGTAGCCCTCAGGCCGGCCCCCGAGTGTTGCAATCGGGGGCCGGCGCCCGGCGCGCCTCCCACCTCTCCACCGCCTGCCGGATGGCCGCTCTAATCTCCGGATAGGGCACCCCCTCTACCCCCTCAAAAACCTGCTCGCCTACCACCACCAGCACCGCGCCGTCCGACCTGCCCAGCAACTGGATGCTTCGCCCGGCCAGCTCGCCCCCGGCAAGCTGCTCCTGCAACACCGCATCAATCTGCTCCACCACCGACCGGGGTGCGGGTGGGGGCGGCCGGCGCGCTCGCTCGCGCAGAATGCGCAACTGCTCCAGCGGCTTCATGCTGGGCATTTGCAACGCGGGGGGCGACTCGCAGGGGATGGGATTCGGGCCGGGCGCCGCTGTGGCGGCCTCGACCCTGGGGGGCGGCGCGGTTCCCCGCGCGGGAGCGGGGGCGGGGTCCTGGCCGGGGACCGGGTCCGGGGTGGGGGCCGGACCCTGGCCGGGGGAGGGGGCCGCGGCCCCCAACCAGGTCAGCAGCTCCCCGGCCGCAGTCGCCAGCCGGAGGCTTGCGGCCCGGTCGGGAATGTCGCCATCCTGCCGGTACTGGCGCCCGTCCATTTCCACAATCAACCCCTCGGTCCGGGGGTCGCGCAGCAGGCGGGCCACTTCCGCGGGCGCGGGTGCCTCCGGGGCAGCGGCCTGCTCCTGCCGTCGTCCCCGGAAGATGAGCATCACGGCGTAGCCCACAATGCCCAGCGAGAGCAGGGCGCCCGCAATGAGGAACAGCATCAGGCCGGTGGGCATGGCTCAGTCCAGCTTCTGACAGTTGGGGCAGAGGTGGGTGCCTCTCTGCCCCACGGTGATCCTTTGAATGGGCGCCCCGCAACGCGGGCAGGGCCGGCCGGTCCGCCCATAGACCACGAACTCGTTCTGCATGTCGCCGCCGGGGTACACCCAATCTATGCTGGCGCCGTTCAACCTGATGCCCTGCAGCAAGGTCTCGCGCAGACTCCGGTGCAGCCGCTCCACCTCCCCCGGCGAGAGCGAATTGGACCGGCGCAGGGGGTGCAGCCGGGCGCGGTGCAGGGCCTCGTCGGCGTAAATGTTGCCCACCCCGGCCAGAAAGCGCTGATCCAGCAGCAGCGGCTTGAGGGCGCGGCTGCGGGCGGCCAGCATTTGCCCCAGTTGCCCGGCGCTGAAGCCCGGGTCGAGCGGTTCCGGCCCCAGCGCGCCCACGACCTCGGCCAGGTCGGAGACCAGGTGCACCCGGCCAAACTTGCGCGTGTCGTTGAAGCGCAGTTCGGCGCCGTCCTCAAACAGCAGGCAGGTGTGGTCGTGCCGGTCGCGCGGCGAACCGGCCGGGGCCACCGCCAGCCTGCCGGACATGCGCAGGTGGATGAGCAGGCTGTCGCGGCTGAGGTCGAAGATCAGGTACTTGCCCCGACGGCCCACCGCCTTGACCCGCTGGCCGGCAATGCGGTCGCCAAAAGCCTGCGGGCTGAGGCCGGCCAGGTGGCGTGGCCAGTCGGTCCATAGCCCGGCGAGGGTCCGGCCCACCACCCCCGGCCCGCGCTCGCCGCTCCCCTCCCGCAGTTGGCGGGCGATGGTTTCCACTTCTGGCAGTTCGGGCATGAGTGAGATTATAAACTACCTGCGGGGGAATCCCCCACCCCTGTTTCTCGGGCTGCCCCCCGGCGTTGAGCCGCCGCCATGAGGGTATAATTGGCCCATGCGTGACTTGAGCACCGTCCGGGATGGCTGGGAAGCCGTGGAAGCTGTGGAAACCCGTTTGCTGCGGGAAATGACCCTCAGGGAGGGGCTGCGCGACCAGATCGCCCTGCAAGCTGAATTCGAGCCGCAGTTGCAGGAGACCGAAGCCCTCTTTCGGCCCGACCGCGAGGCGATGCTGATCGAACTTCAGCAGCGCCTGTTCCGGTTTTCCCACTGGTATCGCCGCCAGATGCAATGAAACACCTCGTTCAATCGCTTGCCGCCATCCAGACACGTTTGAAGGAGGCCGGGGTCGAATCGGCAGTGATTGGCGCCATGGCGCTGGCGGTATGGGGCCAGCCGCGCCTGACGCGCGACGCCGACTTGAAGGTGCTGCTGACGCGAGATGACGCACAGCGTTTGCTGGACATTCTGGGCGCCGGCTACCTCCCCATCCAGCCTGACCCGCTCGGCGCCTTGCGCGGCAATGGGGTCGCCTTCTTTCGCGACGCGCAGGCCTCCCGTATTGACCTGCTATTGGCGGACGTAGGCTTCGACGAGCGGGCGATCCGCCGCGCCGTGGAGGTGAACGTTCTGGACGAAGCCCTGCTGCGGGTAGCGACCGCCGAGGACCTGATTATCTACAAGCTGATTTCCACTCGCGAGATGGATCACATTGACGCGGCCTCGGTGGTGCGGCGGCAGGGGGGCAAGCTCGACCATAGCTACGTCCTGAACTGGCTGCGGCAGTTCGAGCTGGCGCTGGACGATTCTACCCTCGTCGCGGAATACGAACGGCTGCGAGCGAAATGGGGCTGACCCGTAGAGGGCGCACGCTTCGCGCCATGCGCCCTGCCCCCATGCGCCCTGCCCCATGCCCCCATGCGCCCTGCCCCCATGCGCCCTGCCCCATGCCCCCATGCGCCCTGCTCCCATGCGCCCTGCCCCCATGCGCCCTGCTCCCATGCGCCCTGCCCCCATGCGCCCTGCTCCCATGCGCCCTGCTCCCATGCGCCCTGCCCACCATTCGCGCATCGCGCCGGGAGCAACGTGAGCGTATCGGGCTGGGGACAAGAAAACGGGAAAAAACGGGGGGATTCG
>CAYZNA010000330.1:0-4506 GCA_964478665.1 uncultured Anaerolineales bacterium | reverse complement strand
GGATAACCGCGTAATCACGCTCGACCTCGCCAGAGGCGAGCGTCGTCGCGCAAGCGCGGGAAGACGGAGGTGGTGTCAGCGGCGCTCCGTAAGACCGCGCCCGCTCAATGGGGGGCGGTTCTGGCAGGGTCGCCTGCGCCAGCCAAACCAGGGCCGCCAGACTCGCCGCCAAAAATACCGCCCAGAACCAGTTCGATTTTTCCATGATACACTAAAGCCCATGTCCACACAAGTGCAAGCCTCTCAGCCGGTGCGCGGCCGGAAATGGCGCGCCGTCGCCGCTGCGCTGGCCCTGACCCTCAGCGCCAGTTGGGTCGGCGTTATGGTGTTTCTAGCCTTGGCGCTCCGCGCCGATGTACGGTCCCTGCAGGCATTAGTCGAGCAGCCACCCCAGCAGATCAAACTCTCTGAGGCGCAGCAACTCGTCCATCAGACCCACCAGCACAGCGCCGCGCTGCGCGGGTGGGCATCGCCCATGCTTCAGATCGCTCCCGCCTTGCGCTGGGTTCCACGCTATGGGGCCGACATCGCGGCGGCCGGCGATTTGCTCGACCTCGCCGTGAATCTCACCCAGGCCGCCGACGAAAGTCTCCTGGCCTTTGCTCCACTCTTAGACGCCGCGAACAGCCCGGCGTCCGGGACGGACATTACGCGCGCGCTGTCAGAAACGCTGCCGTCCGCGATGCCCCATTTGCAGACGGCGGCCGCGGCCCTCGAACGGGCCGGCGCGGCGCGCTCGCGGATAGAGGCCCACAACCTCACGCCAGGACTGCAGGGGCCTCTCGCCCAACTCGATCGCTACCTGCCTGTGGCACGCTCGGCGCTGGCATTGGCCCAATCCTTGCCCGACTTGCTCGGCCTGGAGAGACCTCAATCTTATTTGCTGCTGGCCCAAAATCAAGACGAGCTCCGGCCCACCGGCGGCTTCATCAGCGGCGCCGGCCTCCTGACAGTTTCCCAGGGGCAGATCGCCGAGTTTCGATTGGAAGACGCATACGCGGTGGACGACTTCACCCAGGGGCCTTATCCGGCTCCGCCGGAACCCTTGCGCCGGTACATGGGCAGTGAACTCTGGGTATTCCGTGACGTCAATTGGTCGCCGGATTTTCCGACCTCGGCCCAGGACGCCGCGGCGCTGTACCAGTTGGGCCAGGGGCTCACCGTTGACGGGGTCATTGCTTTTGAGCAGACGGCGATTCAGCTCCTCCTGACCGCCATCGGCCCGGTGACAGTCCCCGGAGCCCCGGAGCCGATCAGCGCCGACAACGTGATACGGTACATGCGCGAGGCCTGGAGCACCAGCCCCGGCGAGGGGGTCAGCCGCGAATGGTACGCGCATCGCAAAGACTTTATGGCCACGCTGGGAAAGGCGATCGTGGCTCAGGTAAAGTCCACCCGCGATCCGGCACGGGTAGCAGCCCTGGCCCGGGCCATGTTGGCCATGCTCGACGAGCGCCATCTGGTCATCTACGCGATGCATCCGACCCTTGCGACGCGCCTGGCCGAAGCCGGGTGGGATGGGAGCGTTCAGCCGGGGGGCCAGGATTACGTGATGGTCGTGGACGCCAACGTGGGTTTCAACAAGGTCAACGCCGTTATCCAGGAAAGCCTCCAATACACCGTAAACCTCTCTGACCCGGCACAACCGAAAGCCGCCCTCTCCGTGCGCTATCAGCATACGGCCTCTGCCCACACCTCCTGCCAGCATACCATCGCTTACGTATCCGGGCAGTATACGGATGAATTCCAGCGCTGCTATTGGGATTACTGGCGCATTCTTGCTCCTGCCGGCGCTCACCTGATCTCTGCGCCGGATAACCAGGTACCAGGCGAAGAACTAATGACCGGCCAGCCAGATTATGATCCGGCGCGCGTCAGCGCAGGCGCAGCCGGCGTCACCGAGATCGCCGGTATTTTTGTGCTGCCGCTGAACCAGGTCCACGAAACGCCATTGACCTATGTGCTGCCGGCAACCGTGCTGGACGAGTCGACGCCGGGGCTAATCACCTATCGCCTGCACGTGCAGAAACAGCCCGGCACAGATGCCCCGCCCGTGGCGATAACCATAAACTACCCGGCCACCTGGGCGATGAAGAATTCGTCCATGCCGGCCGCCGCAAACAGTCCAGGGCTGCTCCGCTATGATCTTACCTTGAAGACAGATGTAAACCTGGAAGTTGTCTTTCAGACAACAGGGTAATCACCGGTTCTGAATGGGAGAGGGCCCTTTGCGCTCCCGGGGCCGCGGCGCGCCGGTCACAAAACGAGGGCCATGGATCGCCAGCCCCACCGCCAGGGCACCGGCCTGGACTACTGCCCGTAGGGAATGCACCGGCAGGGCCAGCAAGGCGGCCAGCCGGTCGCGCGGCCAGGTCCGCGCCGCAAAGGGCAGCGTCGTGGCGACCAGGCCGAGGCCCGCCACGAGCGCGACCGCCAGCCAGCGGACATCCAGGACCATCCCGATGACGCCCAGCGCGCCCAAAGCCACGAGCGCAAATTGCATCTTCAGGGTCGGGTCGGTATGGGAGTCGCCGCCGATCTTGCCTGGATGCAAGAGATAGACGAGCGCCCGCCAGAAGCCATAGCGCGCTTTCCGAATCAGATAATGCGTCAGGCGCGTCGGGTGCGTATGCCAGACCCACGCCTGCGGCGCAAACCGCAAGCGCGCCCCCTGCTCGGCCAGGCGAAACGCCAGCTCCACATCCTCCGCCGATTCGGGCGGAAAGATTTCATTGAACCCCCCCACTTGCAGCAGCGCTTCGCGCCGATAAGCCGCCGAATAGGTGTCAATAAAATCAATGTCCGGCCGCCGGCGCATGCGGGCATACTTGTCCTCAAATTCGGCCTGGACGAGCCGGGCCATCGGCTCGCGCTGCCGGGAGCGATAAACGCCTTTCGCGCCCACCACGCTCGGGTCGGCAAACGGGCGCAGCATATCCGCAACCCAGTCTGGCGCCGGCTCACAATCGGCGTCGGTGAAGAGCACCAGCTCGCCCCGGGCCTGGGCAGTACCCGCGTTGCGCGCTGCGGCCGGGCCACGGTTCTCCTGCCGGATCACCTGCACCCCATAGCTCAATGCCACCCCCGCGGTCTCATCCGGGGAGCCGTCGTCCACCACGATGACTTCATCCGGGGCGCACGATTGTTGCTGCAAGGCCGCCAGGCAGGCGGGTAAACAAGCGGCGGCGTTATGGGCGGGCACGACGACAGAGATCACGGCGTTCCCCCAATCAAACGCTCCACGCGGGCCGCCGCTTCCTCCAGTTTCTGCCACGTGACCTTCTCGCGCCACAAGTAATAAGCGCCAAGCACGGCCATCGGCGCGTAGACGACGAGATGCAGGACGACGCCATATCCCAACGCTATCTCCTTATCCACGGCAAACAAGGACAGGCTGATAATCGCCAGGTAGTGGAAGACCCCGATCCGGCCGGGGGAAGACGGCACCGCGACGCCCGCCTGCAGCACCACCAGCAGCAGCAGGGCCGCCCACGGCGACAGGGATAATCCCATCGCCAGAAAAACCAGGTAGTTGGTCAAGGCGCTCAAGAACCAGATGAAGAGCGACCAGGCTAACAGGCCTACAAACAGGCGCGGCCGGCGCACCACTTGCAGGCTGGCCAGCCCCAGCCGCGCCTGCCGCTGCAGCCAATCCCCCAACCGCGACGGGACGAAGCGGGCGGCCCAATGGAGGCTGCGCAAGATCAGGTCATTCTGGCGGTCTACGACCACCACCAACACGACGGCCGCCGCCACAACCACGGCCGTCTCCCGCACGGGCAACCACGCCGGAAGCGCCATCTGCGACACCAGCAGCACCAGGGCCAGCGCCAGGAAAAAGAGGTCGGTGACTTTTTCGACCGCAATGGTGCCGAGCGCGTAGACCTTGCTGTCCGCTTCTGCCTCGCCGATGAGGTAAGCGCGCGCCAGATCACCCAACCGCACCGGGATGGCGGCATTCACCAGCATCCCAATGGACTGGGCCGACAAGGCCCGGCCCAGCGAGGGGGGACGACGCAAGGCAAACAGCAGCCGCCAGCGCGCGGCCTTGGCGACCAGGGTTGCCACGACGCTCACGGCGGCCAGCGCCAACCAACCGCCCTCCACGTGATAAAACGCGGCGGTCACTTTGCGCAGGTCCACATCGCGCAGCGCCAGGATCAGGCTCCCCAGGCTGAAGGCGGCCGCTAACCAGACCTGCCAGGCGCGCGGCCGCAGGCGGGGCAGCGCAGGCGCGTGAGCGTCCACGTCTTTCCTATCCGAATACTGGGGCTCTATCAATGGGCGTGTGTCCGCGCCCGCCAGGCGATCCAGGCCTGGTAAGCGCCAATGGAGGCCAGCACGGCCAGCCCTACCCAGATGATCCGCTCCCACCACGAACGAGCGCCGCCCAGCAAGCCCAGACAGGTCAGCAGCAGGCCCATCTGTATGGCGGCCTGATACGCCGGTTCTTTCAACACCTGCCAGAACCGGAGCTTCATCTCCGCGGCGCGGTAATCGGCAAAG
>CAYZNA010000329.1:0-4523 GCA_964478665.1 uncultured Anaerolineales bacterium | reverse complement strand
GGCAGCCAGCGCGCCATGCGGCCGGATCTCGATCTGGCTGGCCGCGTATCCGACGATCCCGGCCGCCAGGAGCGCAATCAGGAAAATCTGGGTCATCTCACACCGCCTTTCGCACCTGGCTGCGCAGGTAATAGTAGCCGAACATCATGATCGCCATGTCCAGGGCCAGCACCACCTGGACGATAGGGGTAACAAACGACTGGCGCGTGAGCGGGTCGGAGGCCAGCATGAGCAGGACGCCGCCCAGGATCAGCGGGATGTATTTGGCCGTCTGCATCGCCTGGGTCGCCCTGGAACGGGCGCGGTTGCGCACGGCGATCACCCGCTGCATCTGCACCGCCGCTTCGGTGACCGCCTCCGCATACTGGCTGCCGCCGGCGCGGGCGTAGCTTTCGAGCAACAAAGCGGCGTTTGAAAGCGACAGGGACGGTGAGCGCAGGGCAAGGTTGCGCAGCGCCGGCTCCGCCCCAAGATTGGAGACCTCCATGGCGGTCTTGAGCAACTCCGCTGCCAGGGGGTGACCTTCCGGCAGGGATTCGCCCGTCCGCTGCAAGACGGCCTGCACGCTATGGTTGGCCTGGATGCCCGCCGAAAGGCGCGAGAGCGCCACAGGCAGCAACTCATCAATGCGCAGCCCGCGGCTGGCAGCCCGCTCGTTGACGATGGCGAAGGGGGTGTAAGCCGCCAGGCTGCCCAGCATCAGCGCCGGCAGGCCGGGGATGAACAGCGTCCAACTGAGCAGCGTCGCCAGGACGAAAAGACCGGCAGCGGTCAAGCGTAATTGGGTTGCGGTTATGGTCAGCCCGGCTTCCAGCAGGCGGCGTTCGAGCGAGCCGGGAGGAAGCCTGTCGAGGGCGGCCAACGTATCAACCGCATCCGCCTGCCTGAGGCGGCGCTGCATGTTGGAGGCAAACCACTCGCTGCCCTTCAACCGCCAGCCGACGAAGGCCGCCAGGATGGCAACCAACAGTGAAAGGGCGACGATCAGCATTCTAATGTCCACAAGAACCCTCCATACTCATTTCTCTTCTCCAACGACCACCGAACCGGACGGATCGCCCGGGCCTACCTCCCGCCAGCGGGGTTCGTCCGGATCAGACTCTTCGTCGAACCGCCAGACGTAGGTGTACCCGAAGCGCCCGTCCATCTTCTTGCGCAGACGGGTAATGCCAGTCACCCGCCGCATTTCGCGGCGGATGCCCAACTGCACCATCAGGTCAATGCCGCGCGTGACGGTCTCCGCCGCATACGAGTCGCTCACGCCCCGGTCCTCGCGCATCAGGTGGCGCAGGCGCAGCAGGGCGTCCGTCGGGCTGTCGGCGTGCAGCGTGCACGAACCGGAGTGGCCGGTCGTCAGGGCGCGGAACAGCGCCATGGCCGCCGCGCCGTCCCGCACCTCGCCGACGATCAGGTAATCGGGAGACATGCGCATGGCCTTGTCCACCCCGTTCGCCAGGGTGAAGGGGGCGATCTCCGCGCCCGGGGGCACGGCACGCGCTTCCAGGGTCTGCACGGTTGGACGGTCAATCCAGATCTCCTCGGGATCCTCGATCTTCACGATGCGCCAGCCTTCCGGCAGGAAATTGCACAGCGCCGAGAGCAGGGTGGTCTTGCCGGTGCGGGTCGCCCCGCAGATCAGGATGTGCTCGCCCTTCTTCATGCTCTCGCCCAGGTAGGCCATCATCGCCGCGGACATCACCTGGCGTTCGAGCAGCCATTCCGGTTTGACCGGCTTCTGCTCATACAGGCGGATGTTGACGGACGGATAGCCCTTGCCGGGGGCGATGACCGGATGCGCCACCGAAATGCGCCCACCGCCGGGGTTGTGTTCGGTCGGGGGCAGCTTGGCTTCGATGGACGGCGTGGCTTCGGTGACCGCTTTGGACTGCGGGCCGAGCAGGACGTTCAGCACCCGCCAGACTTCGCCGGCCTCGACCTGGATACCCACATTCCGCCAGCGCACCTCCCCTTTCGGCATGATCTGGATCAGGCCGCTGGAGTAGATGGTAATCTCGGAGAGATCCGTCCGCGCCGGAGGCAGCAGCATGTCCAGGAAGCCCCACCCCAGCACCCGGTGGATGACTTCCTCGGCCAGGTTTTCCTGCTCCCCAGGCAAAGCCACCAGGCTGCGGTTGCGGTACGCCAGCGTAACCAGCGAATGGATGCGCACAGAAACCGCCTCGCGCTCGGCCGCCGACAATTTGCCGGCAAATTCCCGGTTCACGGCGTCGATGACCTCCACGATGATCGTCCGTCGCGCCTGGACGTCGCTGATTGCGCCTGCCTGTTGGTTGAGAAGGTTGAGGGTCATGTCGTCAATCCTTCACCGTCACGGAGACGCCCAGGAGTCCTTTCTTCCTGTGAACCGGCCTGGCGCGGCGCTCGCCGCCGTAGAAGGAGTCGGCCATGGCGATCACCGCCCGCCGCAGCGTCTCGGAGGCGTTGAGCGCTGGCTGTTGTTTATCCTGGGCCTGGGAAATGAGCGGGTCGTGCTCGATGACGGCCAGCACCGGCGGGAACCAGCCGGCGTACGCCGCGCCCTCCCCGGCAAAGGAGGCCGCGGTCAGCGAGGATTTGTTGTTCATCTGGTTGAGCACCACGAAAATCGCCTCTTTCGGGATGCGGTGCTGCCCGGCCAGGCTCTTCGTGAGCAGCTCGACCGAGTGGGCCGTGGTGCGTATGCCGTCCATGGTCGGGCGGGAGACGATCAGCACCATGTTGCTCGAAAGCAGCGATTGCAGCGTCCACGCCCCCTCCCCAGCCGGCAGGTCGAGTAGGATGGCAGCGTAGTGGTGCAGGAACGGCTGGGAGACCAGCGAGCGGATCGAGTTCCTGGCATAGGGATCCTCCACCTGCGCCGCCGAAGCATAGGCATGCGTGGTTTGCGGGGCCGCCACCAGGTCGAGTCCGTCCACGGTGCTCTGGACGGCGTCGCTGAAGCCGGTCTCGGGCCGGGCAAAGAATTCAGCCGCGTTCACGGTGTAGCGCAGGTTCGGGAAGTGCTGCACGACCAGCGGCGGCAGGTCGAAGGCGAACAGCAACGTCTTGATGCTGCGATGGGCGGCCAGCTCGTAGGCCAGGGATTCGGCCAGGGTAGTCTTGCCCACCCCGCCTTGCGCCGAGAGAAAGGCGATAATGCGCGTCCCCACCGCAGCCGCTGCCCGCCCGGAGGATGCACCCTGATATGCGCTATTCATGGGAGCAACCGAGGCCGACTTCGCCCGTTCGGTCTGCACGGCGCTGAAGCCGAAGTTGAGCACCTCTGCAGGGGAGACCGGCCCGATCCAGACCTTGCGCACCGTATGCACGTTCTCGATGCGACCCTGGAACTGGGCCTGGGCGGGCGGCAGCAGCACAATCGCCACCGCGTGTTTGAGTTTCGCCAGAAATTCCGCCAACGCCTCCGGCCCGGGCGCGATACTGGCGTGGATGATCACCAGCTCCGGTTCGCTCTTGAGCATGATCTGGGAGAACAGGTTCCAGTCGCTTTGCACGGTCGCCAGCACAAAACGGTCGTCAGGCCCGTAATCCCGGGCGGCCTGTGTCAGGTCTGTCGTCGCCAGGCCCAGCGTTACTTTGCTTATTCCCATGTCTTTGTTTCTCCTTTGGATGAACTCACGATACTGCCGGAAATGGTAGCCGGTAGGCTACCAAAACAGCCTCTTTATGGTCTCAATGTGATCCCGGTGATCGCCTCGTACAGCCTGGCCAGGTCCACGCCGTACACAACCGAGTGGTCCAGGTGCAGGCCGCCGGCCGGTTCGAGCGCCAGGTGGATGACCGCCGTCTGGTTCAGAAGCGCCAGGATCTCGGCCGGGCTGGCGAACAGCCCGGGGGCGATCTCCAACGGCTCGACTGAAGCCTGGAGCAGGATCACGCTGCCCTGCTGCGAGGTGGTGCGGGCGTTGGAAAAGAGCAGCTCCTGATCGGAGGTGGAGGCTGGAAGCTCCTCGTAGCGGAAGGATTGCGGCACCACCAGCACCTTGAGGCCGGTCACGGCGATGCGCGCCGCAGAGGAGGCCGGCGGTGGGGGCGTGGGCGTCGGCGCGGGTGTAGCGCCCGCTTCCACCACCACGTCCGGCAGTGTGCTGCTGAACGACGAAGTGCCTTGGGAGATGTGCTGCGGGTCAATGATGCCGATGACGGTCACGTACTGGCCGGGGCGCACGACCCCCGCCAGGCCGGTCGCCAGGTCCACCTTGACCGAGATGGCCACCGTGTCTGCCTCCAATTGTGCCGGGATGCCCGAGGCTTCGTTCTCACCGGCTACGTAATCGGTGATCGGGTCGCCACTCACGCGGGCGACCGACAGCACCTTGCCCTCGGCTTCTGCCAGGCTGGAATACGTGCCCTGGGGAACGGCGGCGGCCGGCAGGCTCTTGACGGCCAGGAGGTTGGCCGCCAGGCGTGTGCCGGCCGCCAGGTCGTACTTTGCCACCACGACCGGGCGCGGCTGGACGAAGCCCGAGGGCAGCGCGTAGATCAGGTTGAGGCCGGTCACGGCAATGCCCAGGACTATGAAG
>CAYZNA010000328.1:0-4526 GCA_964478665.1 uncultured Anaerolineales bacterium | reverse complement strand
GGCAAACCTGTGCCCCCGGAGGTGCTGCAATCCCTGCCGGATGTCGAGCGCGGACTGCTGGTGGAGGCGGCGCAGCGGCTGAACCATGCCCTGGAACTGGCGCTGAGCCAGATACGTGAGATGGAGCGGGATGCTGGTGCGCAACTGAGCGCGCTGCAACGCTCGGTGGCCGCCGCCGCGCTCGGGCATCTGGTGGACGCACTGCTGGCCGGCCACGCCGGAGACGAAGGGGTGCAGGCCTACCTCGCCGCCGTCCGGGCCGACATCATCTCTCACTTTGAGCGCTTCCTGCCCTCCGGCGAAGCCCCGGCCGCCGACCCGACCTTTTTCCGCCGCTACACCGTGAACGTGCTGGTAGACCGCAGCGGCGAGCAGGGTGCGCCGGTTGTGTTTGAGCACTATCCCACCTTCTATCGGCTGGTGGGCCGGGTGGAGCGCGAAGCCACGAACGGCGGCCCGCCTTCCAGCGACTTCACCCTGATCCGCTCGGGCGCGCTGTTGCAGGCCAATGGCGGTTATCTGGTGCTGCGCGCGCTGGATGTGTGGCAGAACGACCTGGTGTGGGAGGAACTCAAACGCGCTCTGCTGGAGGGGCAGGTCCAGCCGGAGGATCTCTCGGCGCGTGGGCCAATGGTGCTCAGCAACACCCTGGAGCCGGAGCCAATCCCGCTACAACTCAAGGTGATCCTCGTCGGTCCCACCGGGCTGTACTTTCGCCTGTACGGGTACGATGATGATTTTGAGGAACTGTTCAAGGCGCGCGCTGAGTTCGACGTGCGCATGGAACGTTCGTTGGAAAACGAGCGGGAATACGCCCTGTTTGTGGCCGCCCGTTGCCACCAGGAGGGTCTGCGGCACTTTGAGCGCAAGGCGGTGGCGCGGCTGGTGGAACTGGGTTCGCGGCTGGCCGGCTCGCAGCGCAAGCTCAGCACCCGCTTCGGTGTGCTGGCCGACCTGATCCGTGAGGCCGGCTACTGGGCCGGCTACGAGGGGCGCGAGCTGGTGACCCGCGCCGACGTCGAGCGGGCCTGGGCCGAGCGGGTCTACCGCGCCAACCTGAGCGAAGAGCGCGAGCGCGAGCGTTTTGAGGACGGGTCGGTTTCCATTGACACGAGCGGGGAGGCGGTTGGATTGCTCAATGGTCTCTCGGTGTATCGCCGGGCAGATTACAGCTACGGCCAGCCCTCGCGGGTGGCGGCGCGTACCTTTGCCGGCAGCGGTGGCGTGGTGCAGATTGACCGCGAAGTCAATCTGACCGGGCCAATCCACAACAAAGGGGTGCTCACCCTGATGGGCTACCTCGGCGGGGAATACTCCCACAAAAAGTCCTTCTCTTTTACCGCGCAGGTGACATTCGAGCAGAGCTACAGCGAGATAGACGGCGACAGCGCCTCTTGCACCGAGCTGTACGCCATCGTTTCCAGCCTGGCCGGGGTACCGCTCAAGCAGAACATCGCCGTCACCGGCACCCTCAACCAGCGCGGACAGGTACAGCCCATTGGCGGCGTCACTGAGAAGGTGGAGGGGTTCTATCAGTTGTGCGCCCGGCGCGGCCTGACCGGGGAGCAGGGGGTGATGATTCCGGCGGCCAACCGGCACGACCTGAACCTGCGCCCGGAGGTGGTGCAAGCGGCGGCGCAGGGCAAATTCCACGTGTGGACGGTGGAGACGGTGGAGGAAGGGCTGGAGCTGCTGACCGGAACGCCGGCCGCCGAAATCCACGCGAAGGTGCGACAGCGGCTGAAGGAGCTGGACAGCGATGGGCGGGGCGCGCACGCGCTGCGCAAGGACAACCGCCTGCCGGTCCGCCTGCAGCGTTGGCTGACGCGCCTGCGCAAACGCCTGCCCGGCATCCCCAGGCGACGGAAGAAGTAGGGGTTTTTCTGCGGTAACACGCCTGATCGGAATATCGCGGGTTATCCAGATGCTCAGGTGCTCTCGCCATCAAGCATGCTCGTGATCTGCTTCATCAAGGTCTGAAGCGAGATCGGTTTGGCGAGGAAAGCGGCGTTCAGGTTGCGCGCCCGTTCGGCGTTCTCCCCGGTGCGCCAGGCGGTGAGAAAGGTCACCGGGGCATCGGTGAGCGCCCGCAATTGGTGGAACAGCGTCCAGCCGTCGGTGTCATACATCATCACGTCCAGCACAATGGCATCCGGCGGGTGAGTGCGAACCAGTTCCAGGGCCTGGGCGGCGGTCTGGGCCTGATCCACGGCGTACCCCCCCAGCGCCACCATGTGCGCCAACAGTTGGACGGTGTCCGGGTCGTCGTCAATTACCAGTATTCGGGGCATGGTTCTTCCTCATACAATCTTGTCCGCGAGCGGCCAACCGTACTCCCCCAGCAACGGCACAAAGGCCACCGGCGCAAGCTGCTCAACGTGCCAGGCGTCGCCGCGCCGCTGCCAGCGTTCCAGCACCTGGTTGTGCTGCATTCCCACAGGAATCACCAGCCGCCCACCCCCGGCAAGCTGGCCCAGCAGCGGCTCCGGCGCGCGCGGCGCGGCGGCGGTCACCAGAATAGCATCAAACGGCGCCTGCTCCGGCAGCCCCTGAGAGCCATCGCCAACCACTACTTGCACGTTACTATGGCCCAGACGGTCCAGGCGCTCGGTGGCAATCCGGGCCAGCTCCGGGAGGCGCTCCACCGATAGCACGCGCGCAGCCAGCCGGGCCAGGATGGCAGTCTGGTAGCCGGAGCCGGTGCCCACCTCCAGCACGGTCTCGTCGCCGGTCAACTCCAGCAGTTGGGTCATCAACGCCACAATGTACGGCTGAGAGATGGTCTGCTCGGCGCCGATGGGCAGTGGGCCGTCGCGATAGGCCAGGTATTGCAGATCTTGCGGCACAAACTCGTGGCGCGGCACCTCGCGGAAGGCGGCCAGCACGCGCGCATCGGTGATGTCGCGCCCGATCAATTGTTCGCGCACCATGCGCTCGCGCGCCTCGTCGTAGTCCGGTGGTTGGGCAGTCATCCGGCCTTGATTATATGCCAGAACGCAAAAACGCCACACTGCGGCGGCGTCTGTGCTCAGGACAGTGGCCTGTTGCGGCTCATCTGTAGGCGAAGCGCTGCTCCTGCCACACATCGGCCTCGTTGTGGTACCCGGCCTGCTCCCAGAAGCCCAACTGGTCTTGCGCCATAAACTCCAGCCCGCGCAGCCACTTGCCGCCCTTCCAGAAATACGGCGTCTTGCGATCGGCGCCTGCAATCTGGCCCACCACCCCCCGCAGCGGGTAGCCGTGATCCGGCTCCAGCGGCTGGCCGTCGTAGTGCGTCGCCAGCAAAAAGCCCCCGGAAAGCGCCACTTCCAGCGGAACGTTGACCGTAAAGCCGTACTCGCAGTGCTGTAGCAAGTATTTCGCGGCCGGCTTCATCTTGAGCAAGCCCTGCTCCAGCAGCGTGCGCAGGTGCACGCCTTCCCACTCGGTGTCGAACTTGCTCCAGCGAGTGACGCAGTGAATGTCCATTTTCAGCTTTGAGCGTGGCAGCTCGTTGAACTGCTGCCAGGTCCAGCGCTTCTCCTCTTCCAACTCGCCAAACGCGCGTAAATCCCACGTCTGGGGGTCGAAGCGCGGCACCGGGCCGTAGTGCAGCACCGGAAAACGGTTGGTCAGCGATTGACCCGGCGGCAGCCGCCCGCTGCTCTTCACGCGCCCTTCTTCTTCCTTGCGACTCAACATGCTCTTCAACATGCCGGTTTCTCCCCGGGAATTGCTCTACTCGAGTTTTCTCCCCGCGCCCAACACTTCCGGCGATTATAGCATGGTGGTACCGGGATGCTGCATGGCACTTGCGAACCGATCCCGACCTGACCCCGCTCCCCGGCGGGGACCGGCTCCCCGGCCCGGCCCCCGGGCGGGAACCACCTCCCCGGCCCGACCCCGCTCCCCGGCGGGGACCGGCTCCCCGGCCCGATCCCGGTCCCCGGCAGGAACCGCCTCCCCGGCCCGGCCCGGCCCCCGGGCGGGGACCGCCTCCCCGGCCCGGCCCGGTCCCCTGCGCGGGGCCGTGTTCCCCGCGCGCCGCGCAGTCAGTCAGTGAACAGCGGCAGATGCCCCAGCGCAATGATATTCTCCCACTGCGAGCGCTCCCCTTCGGTGAGCATGGCCACCTCTGCAGCCACGTGGGCGCCGGCCTTGTCCAGCACCAGTCGCATCCCCTGCAGGGTGGAGCCGGTGGAGATCACGTCGTCCACCAGCACCACCGGCCGCCCGCGCACCAGATCACAGTCCTTCTCGTCCAGATACAGCGTTTGAGGCGCGCCGGTGGTAATCGAAAGGGTCTCGGCCTGAATGGCCTGCCCCATGTAGGGTTTGTAGGCCTTGCGCAGCACCACGTAGGTCTTGCCGGTCTCTACTGAAAGGGCGTGGATGAGCGGGATGCTCTTGGCTTCGGCTGTAACCAACGCGTCGTACTCCATCCCGGCCAGTTTGCCGGCCAACGCCCGTGCGGCCGCCTGCACCAGTTCGGTGTCGCCCAGAATGTTGAGGATGGCAATGCGCAGGCCGGGCTTGACCTCGAACAG
>CAYZNA010000327.1:0-4534 GCA_964478665.1 uncultured Anaerolineales bacterium | reverse complement strand
GCAGGTGCAGTTTGTCCAGAATGTGGCGCAGGTGGGTTTTGACCGTGTGCTCCGAGAGGTTGAGTTCGGCGGCGATTTGTTTGTTGCTCAGCCCCTGGGCCACCAGGCGCAGCACTTCGGTCTCTCGCTCCGTCAGCGCATCGTGCTCGGGCGCCGGTTTGTGGGTCAGGCTGCCGAATTCCTGCAGCAGCCGGAGGGCCATCGCCGGCGCAATGATCGCCTCGCCGGCGCAAACCCGCCGGATGGCATTGACCAGCTCAGCCCGCTGGGCATTCTTCAACAAGTAGCCATGTGCGCCGGCCCGGATTGAGGCGAACAGGTCCTGGTCTTTGTCGGAGACCGTCAGCATGATGATCTGAATGCCTGGGTGAGTCTCGCGCAGACGGCCCGCCGCCTCCACGCCGCTCACGCCGGGCATACCCACGTCCATCAACACCACGTCCGGCTTGAGCCGGCGGGCTGCCTCCACGGCCTGCTCACCATCCGCCGCCTCACCGACCACGCTCAGGTCGTCGTAGTCGGCCAGGATGCGCTGCAGTCCCTGGCGGAAGAGGGTGTGATCGTCGGCGATCAAAACTTTGATCCGCTTCATGGCGGGCCCAATGTAGCACAAATCATCTCGCATCGCCAGCACGCGATCGATCGCTCGATCTCCCCAGGAGAGTGATGAAAAATCTTCTCGGGCGCCGGTCGACTCGTTCTATAGAGGGAACTGCGCAACGGCTGGATTCGCTATGCCGGGTTCAACGGCGAGGCCGATGTGAGCGGCAGCAAAATAACCGTCGCCCTGAGCGGCGTCAACGTTAACCTGCAAGCCACCGGCAGCGGCAAGTTCTTCCTGCGCGAATCGGGCACTTATGAGACGAGCAGCCAGAGCGGGCAGTGGACCGCCGAGGGGCAGGTGATGACTCTGCCGTAATTCAGATGTGATTTTCGCTCTTGACAACAACAAATAAACGGTGTATATTTTCAGTGTAAATATACACCGTTTATTTTTGAGAAGATTATGCCCCGACCCAAACGCACCTCCCAACAGACAGACTTGCAGGAAGCCATCAAAGAGACTGCCTGGAAGCAGATTGCCGAGCTTGGCGCGCCCGCCCTGTCGCTGCGCGCCATCGCCCGCGAACTGGGCATCACCGCCCCGGCCATCTACAACTACTTCCCCCGCCGCGATGACTTGGTGACGGCGCTCGTCATTGACGCTTATACCTCCTTCGGCGATTCGCAACTCGCCGCGCGCGATGCCGTCCCGGCGGAGGACCTTACCGGGCGGCTGTTCGCCATCGGCGTGGCATACCGCCAGTGGGCGATCACGCATCCGCAGCGCTACCAACTCATTTTCGGCGCGCCCATTCCGGGTTATGAAGCGCCCATCGAACAGGTGTTGCCCGCCGGGGCGCGCTCGTTGACGGCCCTCGTCAGCGCGATCGAGGCCCTGCGCGTGGCCGGCCGGCTGCGGGTGGAAGAGTTCCCGCGGATCATGCCCGGGCACGAGGCCAGGTTCGAGATGTGGAAAAAGTACGGCGGCCAAACCGACATCCTTTCCTTGTCCGTCGCGCTGCTCATCTGGGCGCGCGTCCATGGCCTGGTCTCGCTCGAAATCGCGGGCAGCCTGCCCCCCTTCGGCGCTAACGCCGATGCCCTCTATCTTTACGAACTGGCCTCTATCGGCCGGCAGTTCATCAAGGAGTAACCATGAAAACCCTCATCCTCGACGGTTCCCACTCCGGCGACCCACTGGCCGCCAGAATTAGCGCCGCCCTGCGGGCGCACGTCCCCGAGGCCGAAACCATCGTCGTGCGCGAACAGAAAATCGGCAACTGTGCCGGCGACTTCTTTTGCTGGGTGCGCAGCCCGGGCCTGTGCAACATCAACGACGACAACCGCCTCATCGCGGCCAAGATCATGCAGAGCGATCTGGTGGTGTATCTGACCCCGGTCACCTTTGGCGGTTGTTCCTCGGCGCTCAAGCGCATAGTGGATCACCAGATTCAGAACATCCTGCCGTTCTTCACCAGCCTCAACGGCGAAATCCACCACCAGAAGCGCTACGGGCGCTACCCCAACGTGCTCGCCATCGGCTGGATGGACGCTTCTGACCCGCACGCCGAGGCCGTGTTCCGCCATCTCGTCCATCGCAACGCGATCAATATGCACACCAAAACAGCGGTTTGTGGATTGGTGATTGGCGACCAGCCCGAGGCGGAGCTGACGGCCCAAACGGGTCTCTGGCTCGAAACGATTGCCCGTGGATCAAACTCCCCCGTGCCTGCCTTGCCCATAACGGACACTTTCCCCGCCGAGGCGGAACCCATCCGCCGCGCTGTGTTGCTGGTGGGCAGCCCGCGCACGAAAAAGAGCACCTCGGCCTCGCTGGGCGGCTACCTGATGGAGCAACTGGCGGCCAAAGGCATCGCCACCGAGACGGTGCAGATCTACACATCGTTCAATTCCGCCGAACGGACGCGGGCTGCGCTCGAAACGCTCGATGCCGCCGATTTGGTCGTGCTGGCCTTCCCGCTCTACGTGGATAGCCTGCCGGCCCCGGTCATCGCCGCACTCGAAAAGATTGCCGCGCATCGGGCAGGACGCGCCACCCGGCAGCGTTTCGCCGCGATTGCCAACTGCGGCTTTCCCGAAGCGGCCCACAACGCCACGGCGCTGGCGATCTGCTCCGAGTTTGCCCGCCAAACCGGGTTTGCCTGGACGGGAAGTCTGGCCCTCGGTGGCGGAGAGGGACTCGTTCATGGCGCGCCGCTCAACGAAATGGATGGGCGTGCCATCCCGATCAGGAAGGCGCTCGGGCAGGCGGCCGCCTTCCTGGCGGAGGGCAAACCCGTCCCGCAACAGGCGCGCGACCTGATGGCGAAATCCGTCATCCCCGGCTGGTTGTATCGCTTCTTTGGCGACTATGGCTGGAAACAGCAGGCGAAGCACTACGGCGTGGAAAAGTCCATCAAGTGCCAGCCCTATGCGCCGGGCATGTAATTGAGAAAGGAGAGATAGTCATGAAGATTCTAGTGATTGGCGCGACCGGAATGTTGGGAATGCCTGTCGCCCGGCGGTTACAGGCGGAAGGGCATCAGGTGCGTGTTTTCTCGCGGAATACTGAAAAGGCGCGCGCAAAGTTTGGCCCGGCGTTCGAATTCGCTGCCGGGGATGTGGAAGATGCTCGCGCTCTGGAGGCGGCGCTGGCAGGCTGCCAGGGAGTCCACCTCAATCTGGCGGGCGGGGCCGACCCTGACCTCGAGCGCCGCGGCGGGGAGAGTGTGGCGCGGGCGGCGGCAAAAGCCAGGTTGCAGAGGGTGACGTATCTTTCGGGCGCATCGGTGACGGAAGAAAATTGCTGGTTCGCCGGGACAAAAGCCAAGTTCCAGGCTGAGGCTGCCATTCGGGCCTCGGGCGTGTCCTATGCCATCTTCAAGGCCACGTTTTTCATGGAGTCCTTGCCGCGTTTTGTGCGCGATGGGCGGGCCAGTGTCATTGGGGCGCAGCCCAATCCCTGGCGCTGGGTGGCCGCCGAGGATTACGCCCGCATGGTCTCGAAGGCTTATGGCCTGCCGGTTTTGCGCCACGATTTCTATGTCTATGGCCCGCAGGCCTTCACGACCAAAGAGGCTCTGCAACGCTATTGCGCCATCGTCCACCCGCAGGCGAAGGTCGGCAACCTGCCACTGTGGATAGCTGGTTTGATTGCCGCCATGCCGGGAGGGGAAGCACTGAGGGCCGCGCTGCCATTCTTCCGCTATACCGAAAAAATCAAAGTCACTGAAGTCGGGTCTGCTGAAGAAGCCAATGCCCTGCTGGGCGTTCCGGCCACTACCCTGGAAGACTGGTCGAAGAAACAGGCCGGGTAAGAAAGAGGCGTGTACGGGTCACGCCTCACAGCCGCAGGGAACGGCTTGCGCGGCGACGGCGGCGGGCTGTTCGCAGCCACAGCCGGCAGTCTGTGAGGCGGCGCTCGATGCGGCGGCCGGCTCCTTCGCCACGCGGGACGGTTGATCCTTGTCGGCGTGGCAACCGCAGTCGTCGGCGCAACTTTCGCTTTCTTCGGCTGCGTCGGCCGCCGTCGCTCCGGCCACCGCTTCTTCCACCTTCTGCCCGGCTACTTTCTTGACGGCGCGGGCGACGCCCAGCGTGGTTTCGATCTGGCGTTCGCTCGCGCCCAGCCGCCGGGCGGAGGCCAGGTGCATTTCCAGACTGGTGACGCAGTTGACGGCGAACGCCGCGCTGACCGATACCAGTTCGCCCATAAGGAGTTTCTCCGAGCAGCAGGGCTCTTCAGCCACATGCCCGCCGCCCATGTGCTTTTCGGCTAACCCCGCCATGATCTTCGCCGCGCTATTGCGCACGCACAGCGCGTCGTCCACCGCCCGGCGGATTTCTTCTTCACCGGCCCCGGCGTCGCGCGCCGCCCGGAAGTGGTACGCGGTGCAGGGCTGGCAGCCGGCCGCGATGGACGCGCCGACGGCGACGAGTTCTTTTTCCGTCTGGGTGAGGGTTCCGTTCGCTGGCATGTTTAATTCTCCAG
>CAYZNA010000326.1:0-4560 GCA_964478665.1 uncultured Anaerolineales bacterium | reverse complement strand
CTGCGGGCTGCCGGTCCTGCGGGCTGCCGGTCCTGCGGGCTGCCGGTCCTGCGGGATGCATGCCCCGCATCGCCTGTATCCGGTTCGTAGGAGAATCCGGCTCAGCGCCCGGCGCCCGCAACTGCTCGGCCAGGCGTTCGGCCATACAGGGTTATTGTAGCGCGGAACGGGAGGCGGGGCAACCGGTTTGCGCCTCACCCGCCGGCCCCCTCTCCCGCAACGAAAGTCCCCATATCGGGAGAGGGAGGAGCACGCGCCCAGAGAGGCAACAGGTACTGCTCATTCGCGGCGCGGCGCGCGGGGCGAGCGGTTGACTAGCCACACCCCCAGCAGGATGATGCCCCCGCCCAGCAGCGCAGCGAAGCGCAGCCGCTCGTCGAGCAGCGCTGCCGCCACCCCGAGGGCCACCAGCGGCTCCACGTATAGGAACACCCCCACCTGCGAGGCCGGGATCATCTTCAGCGCGTCGTACCAGAAAATGTAGGCCAGCCCGGAACAGAACAGCCCCAGAAAGCCCACGCTCAGCCAGCCGGGTAACGTGAGCTGCGCAATCTCGCCCAACCCCGGCCCGGCGAAGAACAGCGCGGTGATGAACAGCCAGCCGAGGGCCATCACGTAAAACATCATTCGCACGGCGGGATGCTCCCGCAGCCCGCGCCGGGAGAGCACTGAGAAAACGGCCCAGTTGACCGAGCTGATCAGAATCAGGACGTCGCCGGGCGCGCCAAAGCGGCCGGCCGCCAGCAAGCGCAGATCGCCGCGCGTGACCACCAGCAACACCCCGATCAGCGCCAGCGCAATCCCGACCACCCGCCGCAGGCCCAGCCGCTCGCGCAGAAACAGCCAGCCCAGCAGCGCGATGAAGATGGGCGTGGTGGCCACAATCCATGCGGTGGTGGTGGCTTGCGAGGTGACCAGCCCGTTGGACTGCAACCACTGATGGAAGGTCACGCCCAGCAAGCCCAGCAGGGCAAAATAGGCCAGGTCCCGGCCGGGGACCAGCGCGAACTGCCGCCGGGCGCGCATGGCGATCCCCAGCACGACCACCCCCATGCCAAAACGAAGCCAGACTACGGTGATGGGCGAGACCTGCCGCAGGGCGATCTTGGTGGCGATGAACGAGGCGCCCCAGAACACCACTGCCAGACTGACCTCCAGCAGCGCCACAATCCGGCTGCGGTCGAGCGCCTGCTCGGGCACGGCTTCAAGGCTGGTCATAGAATCACTCCATTCTCGTGCGTCGGTCGCCTTCAGCGGGCGACGGCGATACGTTCGTAGTGCGCCACGCAGTGTTAGCGGAGTGGCGCGCCGTTCGTAGTGCACCACGCAGTGTTAGCGGAGTGGCGCGCGCCCCGCACAGGAGCACTCCGCTACGCTGCGTGCTCCACTACGAGCAGAAATCTAACTGCGCGAGGGATGCCGCCCCTACGCAAAGACGATCACGCCCCGCGCTACCTGCCCGGCGAGCATGTCGGCGTAGGCCTCGTTGATCTGCTCCAGCCGGTAGGTGCGCGAGATCAACCGGTCGAGGTTCAGCTTGCCGCGCAAGTACAGCTCGGCGTACAGCGGAAAATCGCGGGCGGTGTTGGCGCTGCCGTAGTAGCTGCCGGTGACGGTCTTCTCCTGGCGGGTCAGGATCGCGCCGGGCAGGTTGGTGCTGCTGCCCATCGGCGAGAGGCCGGCGAATACGATCATCCCGCCCGCCCGGGCGGCCTCCAGACAGGCCTCCTGCACCGCCGGCAGGCCCACCGCCTCAAAGACGTAGTCCGCGCCCCGGCCGCCGGTCAACGCGCGGATGGCCTCTACCGTATCGGCCCCGGCCAGCAGGGCGTCGGTGGCGCCGAATTGGCGGGCCATCTCCAGCTTGCCCGGGTAGCGATCCACGGCGATGATCCGCCCCGCCCCCGCCAGTTGCGCCCCCAGCAGGATGCTCAGCCCCACGCCCCCCGCGCCGTAGACCGCCACGCTGCTGCCGGGCTTGACCCGCGCCGTGTTCAGCACCGCCCCCACCCCGGTGGTCACTGCGCAACCGATCAACGCGGCCACGCTCAACGGGACCTCCGGCGGCAGAGGCACGCAGCACTCCTGCGGCACGGTGGCGCATTCGGCAAAGCAGGCCAGCGCGCTGAAGTGATACACCGGCTGCCCGGCCTTCGACAGTCGCGTGGTCCCGTCCAGCATGGTCCCGGCCCAGATCGGCCCTACGTAGGCAGCACACAGGCTGGGCCGGTCATTGAGGCAATAGAAGCACTCGCCACAATTCGGCGCCCAGTTTAGCGCGACGTGATCGCCAGGCTCCACCCGAGTCACGCCGGCGCCCACCGCCTGCACCACGCCGGCGCCCTCATGCCCCGGCACCACCGGCAGGGGGTGCTTTGTGGCGCCGGTCATCAAGTGCCAGTCGCTGTGGCACACCCCGACCGCAGCCAGCTTGACCAGCGCCTCTCCGGCGCGCGGCGGTTCGAGGTCGAGGGTCTCGATCTGAAAAGGGGTATGGACGGCGTAAAACACCGCAGCAGTCGTCTTCATGGAACGCCTCGTATGCGGGGCAGGCCGGGGGCGAGCACCAGCAGCACTGCCAGCGGATGCAGCGAGAAAATCATCGAACGGCGCGAAGTATAAGCGGCGCGGGCAAGCCCGGCAAGGGAATGATGTCCCCGGGGCAGGGAGAAGCCCGCCTGCGGCCTCTACCTACCTCAGCGAGGCCGGCGCCGCCGGCTCCAGCGCGCGCAGGTCTTCGAGTGGTGTGTGGCTAAAAATGCGGTGATCGTGGCCGCCGGCCTGCCAGGGCGGCGTCTCCCGTTCGCAGATCTGGCTGCGATCGGGCAGCAACGCCCGGCGCGGGCAGCGCGACCGGAAGGGGCAGCCGGCCGGGGGGCGCAGCGAACCGGGGACGGCCCCCGGGGGCAGGTTGGAACGTTGCCGTCCCCGGGGGGCGGGCGGGGGGGGGGGTGGGGAAAAGCAGGGCGGTCGGGGCGGGGTTACCCCGCCCGTACTCCGGATCGTCGGCAGCGGGCGGGGCGAGTTCCCAACTCGCCCTACGCTTGCTTCGCGGGGTCGTACCAGACCTCGCGCCACAGGTTGTAGTCGGAAGGGTGCGCCTCGGCGCCCTGGAAGGCCGGGTTGTAGATGGCCCATACATTGCGCCAGTAGGCCACGCCAATCGAGCCGCGCTCGCTCTGGATGCGCTCGAGGTCTTTCATGATGGCCCGGCGGGCCTCCACCTCCAGCGTGCCCTGCGCCCTCAGCAACAGGTCGCTGAATTCCCGGTCCAGCCAGCGGGTTTCGTTCCCCGTGACCGGGTTGCCGTGAGCATCGGCGGTGTAGGCCAGCGGCAGCACCATCACTGCCAGCGGGTGGTGCGCCCACGGCGTGATCCCCACCGCGGTTTCGGTCCACAGGTCCCAATACGAGGCGTTGGGCATGGTATCCAGGGTGATGTTGAAGCCGGCCGGCTTTGCGTCCTGCTGCAAGGCCTCGGCATAGGCCACCACGTCGGTCCAGCCGGCGCCCACAGAAATCGCCAGCTTGAGGCCGTTGGGGAAGCCGGCCTCTGCCAGCAGGCTCCTGGCCCGCTCGGGATCGTATTTGGGCGGTTCCATCGGCGCCCACTCGGGATGGACCGGGGAAACGTGGGTATCGTGACCCACCAGGCCCTCACCAAAGAAGGCCTGCTGCAGGATTCTCTCGCGGTTCTGGCACAGCTTGAGCGCCTGCCGCACGCGGACATCCTTCCACGGATCGAGGTCCACCCGCACGCGCAGCACGTTGGCGCGGGAACTGCCCACCGAGATCACGCTGGCTCCGGGGTCATCCTTCAAGGCCAGGAAGCTTTCGACCTGCGCGTCGTAGATGTGGTCAACCTGGCCGGACTGAAAGGCGGCCACCGCAGCCGTCTGGTCGTCGCCGAGGTCCACGTACTCGATGGCGTCCAGATAGGGCAGGGGCTGCCCGTCCCTGCCATTTTGCCAGTAGCCCTCCCGCCGCTCCAGTCGCACGCGCTCGCCCACCCTGTATTCCTTCAGCAGGTACGGGCCGGTACCGGGGTTGGCGCCGGTGGTGATGTCGCCGTTGAAATTGTGGTGCATGATCTGCGCCGGATAGTGAAACAGGTTCTCCGGCACATCCAGCCTGGGCCTGGCGAGATGCAATCTAACCGTGTAATCGTCCACCGCCTCAATGTCGTTGGGGGTGAGAAAACCCTCCCACAGCGCCAGCACGGAGGAGCCGAGGTCGGGGTTCAGCCACTCGCCAAAGTTGAAGACCACGTCCTGCGCGGTGAACTCGTCGCCGTTGCTCCACTTGAGGCCCTTGCGCAAGTGGAGCGTCCAGGCCTTGAGGTCCTCGCCGGCCTGCCACTTCTCCAACAGGTAAGGGTGGGTGATGTTGTCCTTATCGCTTTCGGTCAGGTACTCGAAGACCATGCGGAACTCGTTGGCGTCGTAGGCCCAAACGAACGCCGAGTAGGGATAGGCGTGCGTGCCCTTGGAGCTGTCGTCGGGGTCGTAGCAGTAGTGGACGCCGGGCTCGTTGGGGACCGGTTTTCCGTCGAGCGCCTGG
>CAYZNA010000325.1:0-4567 GCA_964478665.1 uncultured Anaerolineales bacterium | reverse complement strand
GGTAAAGTACCACACGTGTCTTGTGTCGGTTGTATCACGTGTGTCACGTTTCACGATTCACGATTCACGCCCCACCCTCCACGCCCCCCGCCCCCCTGCCCCCCCGCCCCCCCGCCCCCCCGCCCCATGGACCTGCTCCTCACCCACGCCTACTTCCTCGCCGAAGACCCCCACGAGCGGCAGGTGATGAAGCCCTATCCACCGCTCGGCATTCTCTACCTCTCGGCCTATCTCAAGTCGCAGGGTTTCGGGGTGGAAGTGTTCGACGCCACCTTTCAGGATTTCGCGGCCTTCGAGCGCTGCCTGCGTGAGAAGCGCCCGCCCGTCGTCGGCATCTATGTCAACCTGATCACCCGCTCCAGCGCCCTGCGGATGGTCGCCGCCTGCCGTGTTGCCGGAGCCAGAGTCGTGCTCGGCGGACCGGAGCCGGCAGAATACGCAGCCGAATACCTGCAGCGGGGCGCAGATGTGATCGTGGCCGGCGAAGGCGAGCACACCCTGGCCGAGCTGCTGCCCCTCCTCCCCACCTACCACTTACCCGCTCTCGAACGCATCTCCGGCCTGATTCTGCTCGACTCTGCCGGAGACCTGCTCCGCACCCCGCCGCGCCCCTACATCCGGCCGCTCGACTCGCTGCCCTTTCCGGACCGCGAGGCGATAGACGTGGACCGCTACGTGCAGGTCTGGCGCCAGCATCATGGCATGGGCGCGGTCTCCCTGACCTGCGCCCGGGGCTGCCCGTATCATTGCAAGTGGTGCAGCCACGCCGTGTATGGGGAAACCCACCGCCGCCGCTCGCCAGAAAGTGTGGCCGGCGAGCTGGTTCACCTGATCGAACGCTACCGCGCGGATCAGGTCTGGTACGCCGACGATGTGTTCACCATTCACCGCCGCTGGTTCTTTCAATATGCGGAAGTGCTCAAGCGGCGCGGGCTGAAGGTCCCGTTCGAGTGTATTTCGCGGGCTGACTGTATGGACGAAGCGGTGGCCGATGCGCTGGCCGAGATGGGCTGCTACCGCCTGTGGATCGGTTCCGAGTCCGGCAGCCAGCGCGTGCTGGACGCCATGCGCCGTGATGTCAAAGTGGAGCAGGTGCAACACATGACCCGCGTCCTGCAGGCGCGCCGGATCCAGGTGGGCATGTTCATCATGCTCGGCTACGAGGGAGAGCAGATGGCCGACATCGAAGCCACGGCGGCGCATTTGAAGGCTGCCCGCCCCGATACCTTTCTCACCACGGTGACCTACCCGATCAAAGGCACGCCGTTCTACCGCGAGCTGGAGGTGCAGGGTCGCCTCCGCGCGCAGGCTCGCTGGGAGCAGAGCAGCGACCGCGAGCTGGGGATCGCTGCCCGCCACAGCGACCGCTTCTACAGCTTCGCCACGCGCTGGATGGTGAACAGCGTGGCGCTGGACGGCGAGTGGCGGCGCGGCCCACGTCGGCAGGGCATGGGGATGCCCCGCCTACGGCTGGCCCCCGATTGCCAGAGGTGTCGGGGGCTGGCGAAGCGGGCAGTCAATGCCGGCCTCGGGCGGGCGGGCATGTGGCTGACTCGAGGGCAACAGTCGCCGTGAGTCGCGCCGGCACGCTCACCGGCCGGGCGCAACCGGCCCCGTTTGATCGGATGGCGGCTTCCTACGATGCGGAGTTCACCAACACCCCGCTCGGGCGCGCCCTGCGGGCCGCGGTCTGGGAGCGGCTGGAGGCGGCTTTCCCTCCCGGCTCGTGCGCCCTGGAGCTGGCCTGCGGCACCGGGGAGGACGCCCGCCATCTGTCCGGGCGGGGCGTGCGCGTGCTGGCCACCGACCAGTCGGAAGAGATGCTGGAGATCGCCCGGCAGAAGTGCGCCGGCCTCTCAGTGGAGTTTGCCCGGCTCGATCTGAATCTGGTGGGAAGCGGTGATTGGGGATTGCCCGACCCGGCCACGTCCGGCCGCTGCCCGAACCGGACTCCGCCCGGACCGGCAGGAAGCGGGGATCGGCAGTTTGACGGGGCCTTTTCCAACTTTGGCGGCCTGAATTTCGTGGCCGACCTGCGGCCGGTGGCGGGGTTTCTGGCCGGAGCTGTGCGCCCCGGAGGGCGGCTGGTGCTGGTGGTGATGGGGCGCTGGTGTGCGTGGGAGGTTGTCTGGTACCTGGCCCATGGCCGGCCCCGGACGGCATTCCGTCGCCTCGGGCCGGTGCGCGCCCGCATGGGCGGTGGCGGGGCATGGGGATGCCCCGCCTGCACGGTCCACTATCCAACCGCCGCCGGCGTGCGCAGGGCCTTTGCTCCGTTCTTTCGACTGCGGCGCGCCCGCCCGCTGGGGCTGTTTCTGCCGCCCTCGTATCTCGAGCCGCTCACTCGCCGGGCGTGCTTCCCGCTGCGGGCCTTTGGCGCGCTCGACCGGCTGGCGCCGCGCCCGCTGTGGGGGGACCATACCCTTTATGAATTCATGCGGGCTGGATGAGCGGCGCCGTCCCTTGCCCTCGTCGTTCCTCCCCCCCTGCCGCCCGCCTTGCGGATGCGACTACTATAGAACAACTCTGCCCCGAATGTCAAGTACCAAACGGCGCACCCCTGCCCTTTGCCAGCCCACCCTCCAGTTACCAGTTGCCAGTTACCAGTCGTTCATCCTTCATCCATCATCATTCCCCACTCCCCACTCCCACTCCCCGCTCCCCGCTCCCCACTCCCCACTCCCCACTCCCCGCTCCCCACTCCCCACTCCCCGCTCCCCACTTACCCCCCAATCTCCCTCGCCTCGCGCACCCCCTTCCCATTCTCCCGCCCGTTGCCTGATGGTGGCCCCTCGGCCAGAAACAGCATCTCGCGCCGGAACTGCTCCTGATCCTTGAGTTGCAGATCGTAAATCTGGCGGTACAGCCCGCCCTCGGCCAGCAGCGCCTCGTGCCGGCCGCGCTGCACAATCCGGCCGCCGTCCAGCACCAGAATCAAATCGGCGCGCTTGACGGTGGACAGGCGCTGGGCGATCACGAAGGTGGTGCGGTCCTGCATCAGCGTTTCCAGCGCCTGCTGGATCAGGTATTCGGTCTGGGTGTCCACGCTGGAGGTTGAGTCGTCCAGAATCAAGATGCGTGGATCCATCAGCAAGGCGCGGGCGATGGCCACCCGCTGGCGCTGCCCGCCGGAGAGCGTCACCCCGCGCTCGCCCACCAGGGTATCGTACCCCTGCGGGAATTGCATAATGAAATCGTGGGCGCGCGCCGCGCGGGCGGCGGCCACCACCTCCTCCTCAGTGGCATCCTCCCGCCCGTACGCCAGGTTGTCGCGGATGCTGCCGCTGAACAGCAGCGAGGTCTGGAGCACAATGCCAATCTGCCGGCGCAGCGATTGCAACTCGGCGCGGCGCACGTCCACCCCGTCCACCAGCACCGCCCCGGCAGTCACCTCGTAGAAGCGCGGGATCAGGTTGACCACCGAGGTCTTGCCCGAACCGGTCGGCCCGATCAGCGCGATCACCTGGTTCGGCTCGGCCTCGAAGCTGATGTGCGCCAGGGTGCGCTTTTCCCCTTTGTAGGCAAACGACACGTCCCGGAACGCCACCCGCCCGGAGAGCGTGGGCAGGGAGGCTGCCCCCGGCGGGGACTGGATTTCCGGCTGCAGCGAGAGCACGTCGTACACCCGTTGCAGGCCGGCCGCGGCCTCCCCGGCCAGGTTGACCAGCCAGCCCAACCGCTGCACCGGCTCGGCCAGCAGCAGGATGAAGCTGTTGAAGGCCGCCACCTCGCCCACGGTCATGGTCCCGGCCAGCACCTGTTGCCCGCCAAACCACAGGATGAGCGCGGTGCTCACCATTACCAGCAACTGCGTGGTGGGCAGCATGCGCGACCACGCGCCGATCACGGTCAGGCGGGCGTCGAACAGCCGGCGGTTGGAGACGTCAAAACGCTCGATCTCAAAATGCTCGCGGGCAAAGGCGCGCACCACCTGCGCTCCGGTCAGGTTCTCTTGCAGGCGGTTGGAAATCTCCCCCAGGGCGTTATCAATCGCCAGAAACAGCGGGCCAATGCGCTGGCCGAAGCGCAGCGTGACCAACGTCAGTGGGACCATGGGCGCCAGCGAGATCAGCGCCAGCCGCACGTTGCTGGCCAGCAGAATGGTCACAATGCCCACCAGCAGCAGCAGGGTGTTGATCACGTCCAGCAGCCCCACGCCAGAAAAGCGCTGAATGGAGCTTACGTCTTCGGTGCAGCGCGACATGAGTTGGCCGGTCTGGGCATGGTCGTGGTAGCCAAACGACAGCCGCTGGATGCGGTCGTACAACTGGTTGCGCAGGTCGTAGGCCACCTTGTGGGAAATCCACTCCGACAGGTAGCGCTCCACGAAGCTGAGCAGCGCCCGCACTACGCCAATGCCAGTGATGGCCAGGCCGGCCAGCCCTACCAGGCGCAGGTCGCTGCCCATGATACCCACGTCAATCACGCGCTGGATGATGCGGGGCACGGCCAGGCTGGCGCCGGTCAGGCCCAGCAGGGCCAGCAAGGCCAGCGCGGTCTGCCAGAGATAGGGGCGCAGAAAGTGGCGGAGTTTTGTCAGATGGCGCATAGGATTCCGGGAACGCGG
>CAYZNA010000324.1:0-4571 GCA_964478665.1 uncultured Anaerolineales bacterium | reverse complement strand
TGAAGGAATACCTCGCGGAGCAGGGCATCCCGGTGCGGCCGGTGGGGTGACCCCTTCGCAATCAGGCTCCATTATGCGAATCTCACCCAGACTCCCGACCCTCATCAGAGCGGCGCAGGCCCTGTTTTTCGTGAACGCCGTTATCTGGCTGCTCTTCGGCGCGGCCAGCCTGATCCGCAGGACGAGCGGCGGCGCAGGCGGGGCAGCGACCGTTCATGCGCGCACCGTAGCGGCGGACTGGCAGTCCGCCCTACTCTGGTTGCGGCGGGAGGCCACGCTATGGATCTGAAGTGGAACGATCAGGGGTTGATCCCCGCCATCTTGCAGGACGCCGGCAGCGGCGAGGTGCTGATGCTGGCCTACATGAACCCTGAGGCGCTGCGGCGCACGTGGGAGAGCGGTGAGGCGTGGTTCTGGAGCCGCAGCCGAGCCGCGTTGTGGCGCAAGGGCGCCACCAGCGGCAACCGGATGCGCGTGCGCGAGATGCGCGCCGATTGCGATGGGGACGCCCTGCTGCTCAAAGTAGACCCCGCCGGCCCGGCCTGCCACACCGGGGAGCGGAGCTGCTTTTTCAACCACCTGCCCGGCCCGGACTCGGGCCGGGCAGCCCCAATCACAAGCGGCGTGACCTTCGTTGCCCGGCGCGCCTCAAGCTGCCAGGCCAGACAGCAGCTCGCCATCGCGTCCTCTTCCGCCATCCGGCGCGCCCTCAAAAGCGTCCCGGCTCGAACGAGTGCGGCCTCGCGGGCTGCTCGGACCGGGCGACAATCGCCTCCCGGTAGAGGGCCAACAGCATCTCCGCCTGGGCCTCAATGGCGTACTTCTGGCTGAGTTCCACCGAGGCCCGGCCGTATGCCCGGCGGGTGGCGTGGTCTTGCAGCAGATCGCTGATGGCAGCGGCAAACGGCCCGACCTGTCGCGCCGGGGCCACCCGTCCGTTCACCCCATCGGCCACCATCCCCTTCAGCGCCTCATCCCACACCGCCACAACTGGCAGGCCGGCAGCAATGGCCTCAATCATTGCCAGCGGGTGCACTTCGGTGGTGGAGCCGGAGAGGAACAGATCGGCGTCGTGGAACAGGGCCGGCAATTCGGCCCGGTTCACCATCCCGGGGAACAGAATGCGGTCCCCAAACCCGGAAGCGGCTGCCTGGCGTTGCAGTGCGGCCCGCGCGCTGCCATCCCCTGCCAGCACCAGCCGGGCCGCCGGGCGCCGGCAGGCCACATGGGAGAAGGCCTCGATCACGAAATCCAGCGATTTCTCCGGGTCAATGCGGCCCACGGTCAGCAGCAGCTCGGCCTCCTGAGCCAGGCCCAGCCTGCGGCGAAAGGCGCCGGGCGGCGTCGGCTGCTGAAAGGGCGCCAGCTCAATGCCGTTGGGGACCACCCGTATTGGCTGGCGCACGTTTTGCTCCAGCAGCAGGCGCTCAAACTTGGCAGAGGGCGCAACGATGTAGTCGCTCATGTTGCAGGTCAGCGCGCTGAAGCGCCGCGCCGCCCGCCAGACCAGCCGGGTGCGCCCAACCAACCTGAGGTAATGAGTGTAGTCGGTGATGGCGGTGTGATAAGTGTAAATCAGCGGCACGCGCTTGAGGTGGGCGGAAAGATAGGCCAGCAGGCCCGCAGTGAGCGGGGTGTGGGTGTGGATCACGTCAAACTTTCCGCGGCGCAAGGCCAGGGCAGCGCGCGGCGTGCCCGGCACGGCCACGTACACCGGCGGCAAGCGCATGTAGCGCACCGAGGGCAGCCGGTAGACCTCGCGCCCGGCATCGTGATACCCCGGAAATTTGGGGGCAAAAATGGTCACCTCGTGGCCGTCCCGGCGCAAGTGCCCAGCCAGCAGCGCCAGCGATACCGCCACCCCATTGACCTGAGGGGTGTACACGTCGCTGAAAAAGCCGATCCGCAGGGGTGTCTCAGTCATGGGGCGCTACAAAGCGACTTCCCGGAAGGCCGGGAAGTCAGAAAACAGGAGCGTTCATAGGAAAACACCGGGAGGCGTCAGAAGTTCGAGATGATATTGCTGTAGATATTTCCGACCGCCGGCCCGAAGATGGTGATCATAGCGAAGACCACAATCGCAACCAGCATCAAAATCAGGGCATATTCCAATAGACCCTGCCCCCTGAGGGCGCCGAAGAGCCTGCTGACGGGCATGTGAATCACCCCCCTTCCACGGAACGGCTGCCAACGCCGGCCATCGTCCTCCATGATCTGACTGCCTCTTGTGCCCCCCCCACTCCGGGAGGGTGTGCTCTACAGGTTTGCGCTCCCGGCTGAGGGGTTGCCCCACGTTTACTATAGGCGTGTATGGCGCCCGTGTCAAACTGATCTTTCTACCTTGCGATCAATCCGTATCCAGGTATATTCAGTGTGCAAACATGTCAGCGATGTGTTCCGCAATTGGGCTGTGCGGGCGGGTATCCCGCCCGCACACCCCAATTGCGGGGATTCTTCTGACAACCTTTTCGTGCACGCTTTATTCAACAGCATATTGACAAATTGAAAATATCGTATATAATAATCAAACTTCTGAAGAGAATACCTGAATTATGTTTATAGTCACTTCACAGAGGCGCCCATGTATCCCGTTCCGGGAACTTGCCCGATCTGCGGCGACCAACTGACCGTCACCCGGCTGCACTGCCGCAGTTGCGACACCACGCTGGAGGGCCAGTTCCGGCCCGGCCGGCTGGAACGGTTGACCGACGAACAGCTCGAGTTCGTAGAGGCCTTCATTCGCAACGAGGGCAAGCTCAACCGGCTGGAGAAAGACCTCGGCATGTCCTACCCCACCTTGCGCAGCCGGCTGATTGCTATTATACAGGCGATGGGCTACGAAGTGGGGCAGGAGAGCGAGGCCGGTATTTCGGAAGCCGAGAGGCACCAGGTTCTAGATGATCTGGCCGCCGGCAAGTTGACCACGGCTGAGGCCATGCAATTGCTGCACGGCGGCTGACAGGAGGGATTGGAATGAGCGTGCAAAAACTCAGATTCAGCGCCGGCGATGCGCCCACCGTACACATTTCCCTGGTTGCCGGCGACCTGCGACTGACCGGCTGGGACCGGCCGGAGGTGGTGTTGGAGGGTGCGCCGGAAGCGCTGCGCGGCAGCGCCGACCAGGATCAACTTTCGCTGGAGTCGAGCGCCGATGCCAGCGTGTACCTGCCTCGCGCGGCCCGGGTCACCGTTGCGCAGGTTATCGGAGATGCGCGCGTCAAGTTCCTCGACGGCCGGCTGGAAATTGATGCTGTGAACGGCGATCTGGACCTGCGCAAAACCGCCGGCGTGCGCGTCGGGCGGGTGGCGGGCGACCTGACCGCCAAGAAGGTAGACGGCGACTTAACCCTGGAAGCAGTGATGGGCGATCTCTCGGTGCGCGAAGTACAGGGCCAGTTCCGCGCGGCGGATGTGAGCGGCGACCTGTACCTGCGCGGCGTGAGCGGCCCGGCGGAGGGCCGGGCGCGCGGCGATCTGACCGCCTACCTTAATTTGATCACAGGCCAGGCTTACCACTTCGAGTCCGACGCCGACCTCAATTGCCGCATTCAGCCGGGGGCCGGCGCCCGCGTCCACCTGCAGGCCGATGGCGACCTTGCAGTGCAGGTTTCCGCGCCGCTGAAAGCAAACGGCGACGTGCAGCAGGCCCATGCCCGCGAATTCACGCTTGGCGACGGCGGGGCCGAACTCACCCTCTCGGCGCGCGGCGACTTGAGCCTGGCCGAGCAGGAAGTGGACTGGGACCCACTGGGCGATCCCCTGGGCGAGGACTTCGGCCAGAGGCTGGCGGCCGAAATCGACTCTCAAGTTGCCGGGCTGAACCAGCAAATCCATGAGCAGATCAACCAGCACATCCACGCCGCCTTTGGCGCCGGCGGCCTGGCCGGGATTGACGTGGAGCGCATCACCCGCCAGGCCCGGCACACCGCCGAGCGCGCGCAAGCCGAGGGCGAACGCGCCCGCCGGCAGGCGGAACGCCTGCAGGAAAAGTTCGAGCGCGTGCGCGAACGGGCCGAACTTCGCGCGGAGCAAGCCGGCCGTCGAGCCGAGGCGGCCGGCCACCGTCGCGCCTACTCTGTCCACGTCAGCGCCGGTCGCCAGCCGGCCGGGGACCCGGTCTCGGATGAGGAGCGCCTGTCAATCCTGCGCATGCTGGAGAAAGGCGCCATCAACGTCGAACAGGCCGAAAAGCTACTGGCCGCGCTGGAGGGCAAAGGGTGACGGCTGCGACCCTGAGCGGCGCTCTGCCCCAGAACGGCCTGCGCCCGGTGCACTTGCGGCGCGACCTGCTGCAGATCGCCGACCTGATTGAACTGTGCTTTCAGAGCACGCTGGATGAGAGCGGACGAGCGGCCGTGCGGGAAATGCGCGCCATCGGTCGCTCTGGCCCGCTGATCTGGCTGCTGAACTTCCTCACCGCCGGCAGCCCGGCGTGGAGCACCGGCTTCGTGTGGGTGGAGGATGGGCGGGTGGTGGGGAACATTTCCGTCCAGCGCTCCGGCCGGCGCGGAGAGTGGCTCGTTGCCCACGTGGCCGTCCACCCCGATGCCCGCCGTCGCGGCATTGCTCGC
>CAYZNA010000323.1:4353-4593 GCA_964478665.1 uncultured Anaerolineales bacterium | reverse complement strand
TGATCCCGCCCACGTGCCGAAAATCCCGGTCGTGGGTGGCAAGATGGACGATGTGCCGGGAGTGCATGATGGCCAGCAGGAGGGAGTCGTTGGTGAGCAGGCCGAAGGAACGGCGGATGCGCTTACTGTTGTGGAGGTCGCGGTAGGTGACGGGGAGGATGTCTACCCCTATCTTGCTGACCCTGCCCACCACGTCGAGGTTTTCGCGGAGCTGACGCAGCAGTCCGGGACGCTTCTCCA
>CAYZNA010000323.1:0-4286 GCA_964478665.1 uncultured Anaerolineales bacterium | reverse complement strand
GAGGTAGGCAACAATCTCAGGAGATGAAGTCAGGCCCAGTCGCCGCCCGGCCTCGCTCACCATCACCCGATGGGTGGCGTCGCTGGCGGCGATGACGGGAGCAACTACCCGGATCTCCTTTCGGAGGGAGCGGGCAAGAAAGGCCCGGCTGACGGCCGACAGACGTTCGTGCTCAATGAAGTGGAAAGCGAGAATGTTGGCGTCGGCGCAGATCACCTCGCCGCGCGGGAGTTCCTCAAGGTTGTAGACCATAGAGTTCCCAGTCCAGATTCCACTCGTGCAGCATCGGATTGGTGACAATGTCGTAAGCAAGTTCCGGGTTATTGAGTTTGACTATGCAATACGATTCTTCCAGTGCCCGCACCCGCTCCGCGATCATCTCCGGGGTCAACTCCTCCGGCCAGCCGTTGCGCACGTACTCCGGCTGTGCCTCCCAGTCCGCCTCCATCTCGGCCCAGATGATGGCCGCCTCGGCCTGCAACCGCGCTTCGTCCTCCGCCGTCCAGGCCTCGTTGAACTGGATCTGTCCTCTGGCTTCCAGCCCGCCGGTCAGATACCCGGCGCGGGCCTCCGCCACTTGCCGGGGCGGAGGGGTCGGGGCATCCGGCCCGGCTTCCCGGTCCGGCAGATACGCCTCCAGTGCGGCGGCCAGCACCGCCGCCCGATCCGGCATCACTCCGCTCTCTACCAGCCGGTCGGCCTGCGCCAGCAGGTCCACCGGCAGGGAAAGCGTTACTTCAACCTGGTTGTCTGTGACCGACCGGTTCATGTCACGATCCCTCCTCAGGTCCATTGTAGCACACGCCAGGACAGGCGCTGACCACGATCAGCGACAGGCAATCTGCGACAGGCGATTTGCGATCAGCGATACGCCACACTCCCCGGAGGAAAAACATGGCTGATAAGCCGAAACTCGCCCTGTACTGGGCCGCCTCGTGCGGCGGCTGTGAAATAGCCGTGCTGGCGATTGACGAGCACATCCTCGACGTGGCCGCCGCCTTCGACATCGTGCTGTGGCCGGTGGCGGTGGACGCCAAAGTGCGCTCCATCGAGAAGATGCCGGACAAGAGCATTGACGTCTGCCTGTTCAACGGGGGGGTGCGCACCAGCGAACAGGAGTACATGGCCCAACTGCTGCGCGCCAAGAGCAAGGTGCTGGTAGCCTTCGGCTCGTGCGCCATGGAAGGCTGCATCCCCGGCCTGGCCAACCTGTACTCCCGCGAGGAAATCTTCCAGTACGTGTACGGCGACAGCCCCTCGCTGGACAACCCGCAGGGCATTCGCCCCCAGCCGGAAACCGAAGTGGCGGAGGGCACCCTGCACCTGCCGGTGTTCTACGACACGCTGAAAACCCTTGACCAGACGGTGGAGGTGGACTACTACCTGCCGGGCTGCCCGCCGGAGGCCGAGCGCATCTGGGAGGCGGTGCAGGCGGTGGTGGCCGGGCTGGGCGGCGCGCCGCTGCCCCCGCCCGGAACCGTCCTCGGCGCGGACACCACCGTGTGCGACACCTGCCTGCGGGCACGCAACGAGAAGAAAATCAAGCAGTTCCGCCGCACGTGGGAAATCATCCCCGACCCGAACCTGTGCCTGCTGGAACAGGGCATTGTCTGCTGTGGCATCGCCACGCGGGCCGGCTGCGGCGCACTTTGCCCGCAGGTGAACTCCCCGTGCATTGGCTGCTACGGCCCCAACAGCGGCGTGCTGGATTTCGGCGCGCGCATGATGACCGCCCTGGCCTCGGTGATTGACAGCAACGACCCGGCGGAGATTGACCGCGTCATCGCCGAAGGCATCCCCGACCCGGTCGGCACCTTCTACCGTTTCAGCCTGGCCCACAGCCTGCTGCGGCGCAAGATGCTGATCGGGCAGAACGGACACGAAGAGAGAACGGAGATTGGGGATTAGAGATCGCAATCTCCAACGCCCAATCTCCAATCTCCACTCTCCAATCTCCCCGGAGGCACTTATGCAACGCATCAGCATTGACCCCATCACCCGGCTGGAAGGCCACGGCAAGATCGAAATCTTCCTCAACGACGAGGGCGACGTCGCCAACGCCTACTTTCAGATTCCCGAACTGCGCGGCTTCGAGAAGTTCTGCGTGGGCCGCCTGGCGGAGGATATGCCCAACCTGACCGACCGCATCTGCGGGGTGTGCCCGGAGGCCCACCACATGGCCTCCGCCAAAGCCCTCGACGCCCTGTGGCGCATCGAGCCGAGCGCCCCGGCGAAGAAACTGCGGGAACTGTTCTACAGCATCTTCTTTGCCACCGACCACACCACCCACTTCTACGCCCTCGGCGCCCCCGATTTTGTGATGGGGCCGGACGCACCCGTCGCTGAACGCAACATCCTCGGCGTGGTGAAAAAGGTGGGGATGGAGATTGCCGGCAAGGTGCTGAAAATGCGCCACGACGGCCACGCCCTCATCCAGATGATCGGCGGGCGGCGCGTGCAGCCCAACTGGTGCATGCCCGGCGGAGTCAGCCGGGGCATCACCGAGGAGCAGCGGCGCGAAATCGAAGCCCGCGGGCGCGAGGCGGTGGAGTTCGCCCGCTTCTCGCTGGGCCTGTTCAACGAGGTTGTGCTGGGCAACCCTGGCTATGTGGACCTGATCCTCAGCGACACCTTCACCCACCGCACCTACAACATGGGCACGGTGGACGCGAACAACCGGGTCAACTTCTACGATGGCCTGATCCGCGTCACCGGCCCGGACGGCAAGGAGGCCTTCAAGTATCACCCCTCGCAGTACCTCGACTACATTGCCGAGCGCGTCGAGCCGTGGACCTATCTCAAGTTCCCGTATCTCAAGAAGATCGGCTGGAAGGGTTTCGTGGACGGGAAAGACTCCGGCGTGTACAAAGCCACTCCGCTCTCCCGCCTCAACGCCGCCGACGGCATGGCCACCCCGCTGGCGCAAGAAGAATACGAGCGGCTGTATGCCACCCTCGGCGGCAAGCCCGTCCACCACACCCTGGCCACCCACTGGGCGCGGCTGGTGGAACTGCTCTATGCGACCGAGCGCTGGGTGCAACTGGCGACCGACCCGGAGATCACCGACCCGGACGTGCGCGCGACCCCACCCTTGCCCTCCCCGCAGGCGGGGAGAAGTGGGGTGGGGTTGGAGGGTGTGGGCGGCGTGGAGGCTCCGCGCGGCACGCTCACCCACCACTACAAGACCGACGAGCGCGGCATCCTCACCGAGGTCAACCTGATCGTGGGCACAACCAACAACTACGCCCCCATCGCCATGAGTTGCAAGAAAGCCGCCCAGGGCCTGATCCATAAAGGCGTGGTGATCACCGAAGGCCTGCTCAACCGGGTGGAAATGGGCTTCCGCGCCTACGACCCGTGCTTCGGCTGCGCCACCCACAGCCTGCCCGGCCAGATGCCGCTGGAGGTCACCATTCGGGACGCGGAAGGCAGGGTAATCGAGCACCTGAGGAGGTAATCATGGTCTCACCCGAACTGATTCGCCGCTACCCGTTCTTTGCCGGCCTCACCCACAACCAGGTTGTCACCCTGGCCAGGGTGGCCGACGAACTCGAAGTGGCCGAGGGACACGTCTTCCTGCGCGAGGGCGAAAGAGTGCCGTACCTGTACTTCGTGGCGGAGGGCGAGGCGACTGCCACCACCGAACTGCCTGCCCCCTACGGGGAAGTCGCCCTCGGCGCCATCGGGCCGGGGGAAGTGTTCGCCTGGTCGGCCCTCATCCCTCCGCACACCGCCACCGCCAGCGTCAAGGCCAGCGCTCCCTGTCGCGTGGTCGTCATAGATTGCCGCAAACTACTGGAAGTGTTCGAAGGCGACCCGCGCTTCGGCTACCAGATGATGACCAAGGCGGCGCAGGTTACCCGCGACCGGGTATCCACCATGAACATGGAGGCCCTCGCCTTTCTGGCCGAACGGAAGAGATGACCACACTGATTCTGGGCCTCGGCAACCCCATCCTCGGCGACGACGGCCTCGGCTGGCGCGTGGCCGAAGAAGTCCGCCGGCGATTGCAGGCTGCGGATGGCGGGTCGGCCCGGCAATCCGCAATCCGCAATCCGAAATCCGAGATCGAAGTGGACGCCTTCGCCCTCGGCGGCCTTTCCCTGATGGAGCGGCTGGTGGGCTACGACCGGGCGATTCTGGTGGACGCCATCTGCACCGGGAAGCACCCGCCGGGGACCCTGCTGCGCCTGCGCCCCGACGACGGGCCTGCCCAGCACACCGCCTCTGCGCACGACGTGAACCTGCCCACCGCCCTGCAACTGGCGCGGGCCATGCGCATCAAG
>CAYZNA010000322.1:0-4593 GCA_964478665.1 uncultured Anaerolineales bacterium | reverse complement strand
TCTTCATGCCCCAACCGCAGTTTGGGTCAAGTAGGCTTTGTCAAAAGTCCAATACAACGGCGCGGGAGTTGTTGTCCACAGGTCCAGCCCATCCCTTTCGAGCAGACGGTAGAACGGGGCGCGGTGCTGCTTATGCCACTCGTAGTCGTCACGGTCCATGGTGACCGGGGAAATCAGGACGCTGTTTTGCAGCGATGGTTCGAAGGATTCCAGGGCCACATCGTCGTGGAAGCGCCAGTTGCCATCGTCCAGCACCACCAGTACGTCCACGTCAGATTCGCTGTCGCCCTCGCCGCGCGCCCGTGAGCCGAAGAGAATCACGTGCTGCACGCGCGCGCTGAAGCGTGCGCGCAGACGCCCGAGGTAGTCTTCCAGCGCGGCCCGCTCCTGTGGATTCAACTGAGGCAGTTCCGCCAGCGACTTTACCCGCTTCATGAGGGCATTATACTACGGCTCGTTCTCGTGCCACACCCGGCCCCTCAAACCGGCCCGGCGGGGTCCAGGCAGGCGGCCACCCGCAGGTTCTGCCTGTGCTACAATACCCGGCATCCCGCCGCGCCCTCCACCCCAGGAAAACCCGCCATGCCCGATTCTCCTCCCCGCACCGTGCTGTGCCTTGCCAGCCACGTCAAAGAGAACTTCCACATGCCGGACCTGGGCAAGCGGCCGGACATCACCCACGCGGTGAGCTACCTGGCGCGCGAGACCCCCGCGACCGGCAGATTGACCAGATTTCACGAGAGGCTATAATACCCACTGAGGCTGGTGACAGGTGCGCCAGGTCGAGTTCCGTAAACGCTTTGACGACAACAATGCCGCTCGCGTAAGATTCGCCCTTGAGCGTAAGCGGGTGCTGAGCTTCGTCGTTCAGTTAGAATGCCGGTTTGAGAGCGAGTGGCATCCTGTCGTCCGGTATGATACAGCACATGGCTTCGCGCACCGGGACATGCTGCGCCCCGGAAAAGAGACAGAGAAGACCGCGCTCTCGTTCCAGGAGTATGGCGCTGCGTTGACGTTCGCTATCAACGATCTGGCGCAGAATTGGGAGCGATACCGGCTGAGATACGAGAAATGGCTGAAAGAAAAGCGGGAACGCAGAACGTGAAGCGGCGCCGGCCTCGCAAGGTGGTCGAGCGCAACATTCGCCTGCTCGACCACTTCATGCGCTACGCGTTGGCACACCCCGAAGTGCTCGACAAGCTGCCCGCCGACTTCGAGTTGGTGATCCTGCCGGATGACGACTCGGAGGTGCGGAGATACAATCTGGACCTGCTCAGCCAATATGGCAGCCAGGGCAATCCGGTCGTCTTTGTACGGCTGGCGGCCACCCAGGGGGCAGACTTGCAGCAAATGCGCCCGGCTGTTTATGTGCCGCTGGCGGTATAGGCGGCAGCTCGAAGTATCCACAGCCCGGCGTCGCTGCCCGGCATCCCGCCGCGCCCTCCACCCCAGGAAAACCCGCCATGCCCGGTTCCCATTCCAGCACCGTGCTTTGCCTCGCCAGCCACTTCAAAGGCGAGGAGTTTCTGCGCGAGTGCAAGCGCCAGAATTGCCACGTGATCCTGCTGCTCAAAGATACCCTGGCCGGGGAGGCCTGGCCCTGGGAGAGCATTGACGAGAACTTCCACATGCCGGACCTGGGCAAGCGGCCGGACATCACCCACGCGGTGAGCTACCTGGCCCGCGAGCGGCAGATTGACCTGATTGTGCCGCTGGACGATTACGACGTGGAGACTGCCGCCGCGTTGCGCGAACACCTGCGCATCCCCGGCATGGGCGAGACCACCGCCCGCCACTTCCGTGACAAGCTGGCCATGCGCGTGCAGGCCCGCGACGAGGGCCTGCTGGTGCCCGACTTTGTGCACGTGCTCAACTACGACCGCCTGCGGGCCTTTATGGGGCGCGTGCCCCCGCCGTGGGTGTTCAAGCCGCGCTCGGAGGCCGGCTCGATGGGCATCAAAAAGGTGAACTCGGCGGGCGAATTGTGGCGCTGGATCGAGACCCTCGGCGACCAGCAATCCTTCTACCTGCTGGAGAAGTACATCCCCGGCGACGTGTACCACGTGGATTCCATCGTCTCTGAGCGCGAGGTGCTGTTCTCCACCGTGCACCGTTACGCCCGGCCGCCCATGGACGTATATCACGGCGGCGGCATCTTTGCCACCGCCACGGCGGACCGGGCGGCCCCCGAGACCCAGGCCCTGCAAGCTTTCAACCGGGAGCTGCTGGCCGCGCTGCGCATGGTGCGCGGCGTCGCCCACGCCGAGTACATCCACGGCGAAGATGGCCGGCTGTACTTTCTGGAGGTGGCCGCGCGGGTGGGCGGGGCCAACATTGCCGAGCTAATCGAGTTTTCCTCCGGCCTTAACCTGTGGGCGGAGTGGGCCAGGCTGGAGCTGGCCTACACGCGCGGCGAACCCTACCACCTGCCGCCGCTCCGCGAGGGGTACGCCGGGATCCTGATCTGCCTCTCCCGCCAGGACCACCCCGACCTTTCCGGCTATCAAGACCCGGAGATCGTCTGGCGGCTGGACAAGAAAGATCACGCCGGGCTGATCCTGGCCTCGCCCGACCCGGCGCGGGTGGGGCAACTGATCCAGGGCTACATGCCGCGCTTTGCCCGCGACTTTGTGGCCGTGCTGCCGCCGCGCGACAAGCCGGAGTGAGCGGGCCGCTTCCGGGCGCCTGATCTGAAAATAGACCGACGCGGTCTCGGAGACCGCGTCGGTCTGCCGGATTTTCATGCCTGGTGGTGAACAGAGTTCATGGCGACTTCTCAATATCCCGGGGGAACGCATGGCGCGAAGCGTGCGTTCCTACGTAGGGGGCGCATCCCCATGCGCCCCGGATTATTGAGATGATACGCTGGAGGGTGGTTTCCAGCAGAGCCTGCCCTGAGCCTGCCGAAGGGTCGCCGGGGTAGGCGGTACGGCTTGCCGTCCGGGTAGACCTGCAGGGCGCGGTTGCCACCCCCATCGTAGGCGAAATCGAACTCTGACGACTGGCTACTGACGACTGTCAGCCGGTTTCCCACTCCGCTCTGCTACGGGGTGCTTCGCAATCGGCGTCCACGTCACCCCGTTCTCGCTGCGGGTAACCACACCTGCCCCGGACGCACCCGCAGGGCGACTGCGTCGGGTGCCGGGGTGTTGCCGTTCGCGTCGTACCAGAAGCTGCCGCTCACCCCATCCACGCTGCGGGTTTCGCTCACCGTGCGCCCGTAGTTAGAGTAGGCCCTGTGGCCGCGCCGCTGCCGTCGGCCATCCCCACCCGCAAGCCGTAGCTGCCGGGGGTGCTACCGTAGCTGAAGCTGACCGCGGCTGTCGTGGCGGGCGTGGGGCGCTTCGCCATGCCGCGGCCATGCACGACCGGAAGCGGAGGGCGCAATGACACCCCGCCCCTTTCCTTCGCGTCCCAGTCGCCAGCGTCACTCTTTCGAGATTCCAAGTCATCTCCACTCCACTTGACTTCGTGGTGCTGGGCCGCGACGTACTCAACCAGTTCTATCTGCTGTTCAACAGGCCAGAGTTGGCGTTTGACGTGAGTACGGAACCGTTTGTGGTGGGAGAGCGAATCGCCCGGCGGTGAACCGGACGTCTTGTCCTCGTGGCGACCAGAGACGGCCGCCCCTGCATGTTTGTGGCGCGGCAGCAGTGCCGCAACCCGTTAGTCCACCCGATACACTTCGAACTCAGCCTCGCCCGCCAGGGCAGCAGCCAGGCGGGCGTCGCGGGTGAGCAGCGTAAGGCTCGCCTTTCTGGCCGTCGCCGTGATCAGTGCGTCCATCCAGCCCAATCCGCGCGACTGGTAGCGCTGCATCCATTCCCCGGCCAGTCGCGCCGCCGCTGATTCCAGCGGCAGGGCGGTGAAGTATGAGAGAATGGCTTCGTGCCGCTCAACCTCCTGCGGTTTCACCCCCCGCCACAGTTCGGCCTCGCTGATAACCGAGAGAAACGCCCCCAGTTCGCCGTTGACGGCGGCCTGAAAGTGGGCGCGCATTGCCTGGCGGCCTCGGTAAATATCAATCAGCGCGCCGGTATCGAACAACAGCCGGGCCGACTCAGCCATCGGCCCACTCGCTGTGCCAGCGCGCGCGGCCCCGCTCCAGCCAATCCTCGCTGATGTCGGCGCGGTCGGCCCACATGCCGAAGGCGGCCAGCCCCAGCGCGCCCCGCTCCGCCGCGCCGTCGGCCCGAGGGCGCAGCCGGTTGAAGGCTTCCACGCTCAGAATCACTGCTATCGGCTTGCCGCTGCGTTCGACAACCACCGGCCCCCCGGTGCGCATGACCTCCCGCAGCACCCGGCCAAAGCGATTCTTGACTTCGGTAGCGGCCAGCACCGTGTCGTTTCCCATGTCCACCTCCCGCGTCAATTGGCTAATGCGATTGGCTAATCCAAGTATAGCCTGTGCCTGAGGGGGAGTCAAGCCGTCGCGGGGTGGTCGCACAGGAATCCGGGGCCATCCGAGGCGGGGCGGGAAAGGGGCGACCAGAGACGGTCGCCCCTACGTCAACCGTGACGGCGTAGGGGCGGGCGTCCCTGCCCGCCCCAGCACCTGCCCGCCCCAGCACCTGCCCGCCCCAGCACCTGCCC
>CAYZNA010000321.1:0-4609 GCA_964478665.1 uncultured Anaerolineales bacterium | reverse complement strand
GAGCGCGCAGGCGGGCTGCTGGCGGGGAAGAGTTGCTGCCAGCGGGGCAGGGCGGGGGAGGTGTCAGGTGGGGAGGTGTCAGGTGGGGAGGTGTCAGGTGGGGAGGTGTCAGGTGTCAGGTGAGGTCCGCCCGTACTGGCGGCGCGGGCCGGGGCGGCAAGGGGCAGCAGCAGGGCAAACAGCATCAGGGAAATGAGCAGCCTTTTCATGGCGGCCTCCTTCGAGCAAGACGCCTTCCTGAACCAGCCTCTAACTTACATACCCCAGGTCCCTCAACATCTCAGTGAGGGCGGCTTCTTCCTCAGCGGTGTACACCTCGTCCGGCCGGTCGCCGTTGCCGGAGGCCCTCGGGGTTTCGTACTGCGGGGGCCGGGTGGCCGGCCCGCCGGTAAAGGCCTCCCGCAGCACCTGCCCGTCGAGGTCGGCGGGGAGGGGCACGCCCATCAGGTGATAAATGGTGGGGGCCAGGTCAATCAGCCGGGCGTGGGAGAGGGGCTGGTTCTGTTTCACCTCCGGCCCGGCCATCATGAAAATCCCGTGCAGGTGGTGGTGGGCGCGCGTGCCGTACAGGTCTTCGAACACGGCGTTGGAGCCGAAGTCCGAGAGGCCCATTGCCTTGTATTCGTAGTTGCGGGTGAAGAAGAACAGGTCGGGGGCGCAGCCAGCGTACTTGCCCTGCCAGATTTCGTCCCCGCGCCAGATGCGGTCCACCACCGGCTGGCTGGTGTCCGGGTCGCGCATGGCGCGCAGGTCAGCCTCCAGTTGCCCCAACGCCCGCTCGTAGTCTGCGCCCGGCGCTACCGTCCCCTGCGGCTCGCGGCCCTTTACGTTCAAGAACATCTGGCCGAAGTTGCCGATGGAGTAGGCGGTAGTGCGCGGCCAGTCCACGTCATCCAGCGAGAGGAACACCTTGCGCTGGACGCTTTCCTGCTGGCCACGCCCCATCTTGATCACCCGGCGGACGATGCCGGTGCGGGCGCCGATCTCCCACGCCAGTTTGTAGGAGTAGCCCAGGCGGAAGCCCAAGTAGCGCAACTGCGACCACAGGTTGCGTCTGATCTTCAGGTAGCCTTTGTTAAGCAGCCACGTGTTGAAGTTGATGTACTTGCGCAGACGGCCAAAGCCGTGATCGGACATCACCAGCACGGTGGTGTTCTGCGGCAGCCGGGAGAGGATTTCCGGCAGGCGGCGGTCAAAGCGCTGGAAGTAGTCGCGGATGACGTGGCCGTACTTTTCGCCCTCTTCCGGTTTGTGCTGCACGTGCTCGGGGTCCATGTAGTGCCAGAAGCCGTGTTGCAACACGTCGCAACCAAGGATGTGCAGCATGAAGAAGTCCCACGGCTTGCTCTGCAGCAGGTACAGCGCCGTGTCCACCTTGTTTTCGAGGATGGCCCATTCCTCGCGGGCCAGGCGCATGGGGTCGTCCTGCACGTATTTTTCGGTGTGTTGCAGCAGATAGCCGCCGGGGCGGGCGCGCAATTCGTCGCCCAGTTCCGGGGGGTGGGTGAAGACCACGTCATCCTGGCGGGGGGTGAGCAGGCCGGTAATCAGGCAGCCGTTGACCTGCTCCGGGGGCCAGGTGAGCGGCACGCCCAGCACCACCACCTGTTTGCCGGCATCGGAGAGCACGCGCCAGATGCTGCGCCCGTCAATATCGTGGCGGCTGTTGAGCACCTGCCGGTACGAATCCGGCTCGCGGCGGAAGAACTCCAGCAAGCTATGGCTGGAGGGATCCTTGCCGGTCATAAAGCTGGCCCACGCCGGGCCGGTGAGGGGCGGGTAGGTGGACTCGAGCGGGGCGTGGACGCCGGCCTCGTACAGGGCTTTCAGGTTGGGCAGGTGGCCCTGCTCCATCCACGGGCCGAGCAAATCGTAGGTCGCGCCATCGAGGGCGAGCACAAACACACGAGCGTTGGAGGAGTGAAACCTGGAAGGCATAGACACACTTCTGGGGTCAGCAGCCGGGCCGCTGACCCCCACAAAAAACCATTACCGGATTAGATGCGGGCAGGGTCAACCCTGGCAGACAGTTACACCGCAGGGTACGAGGATTATCTCGGTGAAGGCGCACGGCCGCGGCCCGGCGGCCAGAGCGCCCTCCCTCGGGATGCGCGCCGGCTCAGGGTTGACGTCAGTCCCGCATTCCGCGACGTTTCATCACCATCATGCTGATGAAGAACGAAGAGAAGATGCTCTGCGCCCCGATGACGGTCAGTGTAAGCGCCAGGATGGACAGGCGAACCGACTCCGGTACGGTGAGGTGCCCGCGCAGCAAGGTCCACAAGATGAACCCGTAGGTTGCCAGGCCGGCGCTGAAAATCAGCGCGCCAAGCAGCAAGCCGGTTTCCATCTTGAAGCGCCGGGTGAAGAAGGTCACCGCCTGATCGCGCGTGTCGTCGAGATGGCTGGTGAGTGAGTACACCCGGGCAAAGAAGCCCAGGTTGATCAACTGAAAGCCCAGGATGGCCAGCAGGCTGGCTACAAACATCCAGTGCAGGCCATAGGTTCCACTCAGGAACTGCTGCAGCGGGCCGAGCACCATTGGCAAGAGCACCGCGAACCCGATGAGCATCATCAGCGCACCGGGCCACAGGTAGAGGTACGTCGGGCTGTATAGCAGCATGAAACGCAGGTGTCGCCAGCCATCGCGGAAGGGGTGCAGCTTAGACTCGCCGGCGCGCGGATAATAGGTGATCGGCACCTCGGTCATCTTCAGGCCGACGCGGGAGGCGTTGATGACCATCTCGGAGGCAAATTCCATGCCCCCGGTTTGCAGGCGCATCCGGCCGTAGGCCTCCTTTGAAAGGGCGCGCAGGCCGCTGTGGGCGTCCCCGATCCCGGTGCGGAAGAAAAGGTTCAACAGCCCGGACAGGGCCGGATTGCCAATGTAGCGGTTCATCCACGGCATGGCGCCGGGCAGAATGTTGCCCTTGAAGCGGCTGCCCATCACCAGATCGTAGCCCTGGCGCAACAGGTTCAGGAAGCGCGGCAACTCGGCCACATCGTAGGTGTTGTCCGAATCGGCCATCAAAACGTAGCGCCCGCGGGCCTCATCGAAGCCCTTCATGTAGGCATTACCGTAGCCGCGCAGAGGCGCATGGACCACGCGCGCCCCGGCTGCGCGGGCGATCTCTACCGAGCCGTCGGTGGAACCGTTGTCCGAGACCACCACTTCGCCGCACAGGTTGTTCGCCTTTAAGGCAGCCACGGCCTTCTTCACGCAAACGCCGACTGAGGCAGCCTCATTCAGGCAGGGGAACACGATCGAGACTTCCAACTCATGCCCGGCGGCGCCGTGCCAGTTGGTTCCCGGCGGGGCCGGCGCCGCGACAGCAGCATCTGCCTCCGGCTGCCCGGCTATCCGCGACCTGTGGTTGTTGCCGTTTCGAGCCGGCCGGCGCCTCTCCACGAGCGCGCCCGGCAACTCGACTACTAGCTCTGTACCCATTTGCATTTCTCCTTCCCTCACCCCCGTCCCACCGCGAGCTATCGCCTCGCGGTGAGATCCCCTGGGGAGGCCGTGCCTGCTCATTGGTCTCTGTCAGGCGGTCTCCACCTGTGTCTACTCAAATAACTCTGCCCATGTTTGCATCGCGCGGCGCAGGCCGGCCCAATACTCGCCGCTCAGTTGCAGCCGGTCTGCCAGCTCCTTGTAACATTCGCCAAAGCTGGTTCCGGTCAGCCGCACCTGGTCCACTGCCCGCCAGAAAGTCTCGTTGATCTCCAGGCCGGCGGCTTCCTTGCGCAGATTGGCCCATACGTTAGAGGCCCGCTGGTGCGCCACTGCCGGATCGCCACTCTGGACAGCGTACCCCAGGTGGTCGCAGATCCTTTTCACCAGAATGCCGGCCCAGATGTCCCCAAAGCGATCGTATTCGTAGTTGCGGCCCATCAACAGGAAATAAAACGCCGGAATGACTTCTGGTCGCACGGCCACGTTCATACCGCACATGGGGAAGTACATTCCGGCCGGAATGGCGACGTTCTGAAAAGAGAACTCGCCGGCAGCGCGCGAGCGAACCAGTTGGGTGGGCGCATCCCAATCCGGGACCTGGGTCCACATGCCGTGGTTGAGCGCCACCGGCCACTCCCGGTCCAGGTTGTAATAGGGTACGCCCCGCGTGGGCACGTTGGCCGAGTTGTGCCAGGCGTTGGTGCGCCCGGCCACGTTGAGCCGTTCCCAGTGGCGCGCCAGAAAGCCTCTGCCCAAACCCTGCTCCGGATAACAGTCGTCATCCAGAGTGACCATCATATCCGGCCGGTCCTGATAGGCCTTGTAGTAACCATACGAACGGACGCAGTCGGTCCGGCGCGGAATGATCCAGCTTGCCTCGCCGAGGTCGCGCTCGATGTCCTCCCACGAATAATGACTGATGTACGGATACGCGCTCAGATCAAAGCTGCGGGTTGGGTTATCCTCGACCACAATGAGATGCGCTTCACTGAACTCCTCTTGCCATGCCGCGAGAAAATCCTGAATGCTGTTCTCGCGGATAGTCGGAACCACGATGCTGATTTTCACAAATTAACCTTTTTCGCAATACCGCATAACTGACTATCGCCGACCGGACCTGACCCCCCGACCCGGTCTCCGACCGTCCCGAAGCGG
>CAYZNA010000320.1:0-4613 GCA_964478665.1 uncultured Anaerolineales bacterium | reverse complement strand
CGGTCGCCCCTACGCCCGGAATGGCGCACGTAGGGGCGGGCGTCCCTGCCCGCCCCGGCTGCCCGCCCCGGCTGCCCGCCCCGGCTCAGGCCATGCCGTCCATGATCGCCGCCAGGCTCTTGCGTGAGGGCCGCAGGTCGTCGTCGCCCAGCCGCGCCAGCGGCGCCAGCGGCAGGCGCTCCGCCTCCACCAGACTGGGCCGGTCTTCGTTCACGTAGATGATGCCGGTGATGAAGAGTTGCTTTTCGCGCGCCTCTTCCAGCAGCCGGATGGCCGAAAGGCGGTCGGTCGGGTCGTAGTCCTTGTCCAGTTTCTTCAGCACCACCGTCGAGCCGTCGTGCATCTCCACCGCTCGGGTCTCGCCCTCGGCGTAGTCCACCTTGATCTCGTCGCGCAGCGGGACGAGGGTGATGTCGTGGAGTGGTTCGTCGTGCTCTTTGCCCCACGCATAACTCTTGGTGGATTCGTCGTGGTTGTTGAAGGTGACGCACGGGCTGATGATATCTATCAGTGCCGTGCCGCGATGGGCAAAGGCGGCCTTGAGAATGGACACCACCTGCCTGGGGTCGCCGGCGAACGAGCGGGCCACAAAGCCGCAGTTGGAGGCCAGTGCCTCCAGGCACAGGTCAATGGGCGGCAGTTCGTTGCGCCCGGCGTACTTCAACTCCTGGCCGATGTCGGCGGTGGCGGAGAACTGGCCTTTGGTCAGGCCGTACACCCCGTTGTTCTCCACAATGTACACCAGGGGCACGTTGCGGCGGACGGCGTGTTTGAACTGGCTGAAGCCAATGCTGCCGGTGTCGCCGTCACCGCTCACCCCGATGGCGGTCAGGCTGCGGTTGGCCATGATCGCCCCGGTAGCTACGGAGGGCATGCGCCCGTGCAGGCCGTTGAAGCCGTGCGAGCGGCTGAGGAAGTAGGCCGGGCTTTTGCTGGAGCAGCCGATGCCGCTCAGTTTGATCACCTGCTCCGGGCGCAGCGCAAGTTCAAAGGCGGTGGTGATGATCTGCGAGGAAATGGAGTCGTGGCCGCAGCCGGCGCACAGGGTAGATTCGCGGCCCTTATAGTCGTTCTTGTCCAGGCCGATCAGGTTGAGGCCGCGCGCGGGCGGCACTCGGGCGGCAGTCGGGGCAGGAGTCATGGATTCAACCTTCCTGTTCCAGCATCTGGGCGTCCAACGCCTCGGTGATCCAGCGCGCGGTCAGCGGCAGGCCGTCGTTGTGCGCCAGCGAGAGAATGCGCGTGGCATATTCGGGCAGTTCCATGCGCAGAATCTTCTGGAGTTGGGCGTCGGTGTTCAGTTCCACCACGTAGACCCGGTCGTGCGCGGCGACGAAAGCCTGCACGCTGTCGGCGAGCGGCAGCGCGCGCAGGCGCAGATAACCGGTTGGGATGCCGCGCGCGGCCAGCCGGGCGCGGGCCTCCTCCACCGCCGGGTCGGTGGAGCCGAAGGCAATCAGGCCGATTTCGGCCCCCGCCACCCGCTCGATCACCGGAGACGGGGCGAGAGCGCGGGCGGTATCGTGCTTGCGCATCAGCCGTTCCATGTTGCCGGCCCAGTCCGCCGGCTTTTCACTGTACACGGCGCGTTCGTTGTGCCCGGTGCCGCGCGTGAAATAGGCCGCCAGCGGGTGGTCGGTTCCGGGCAGGGTGCGGTAGCCGATGCCGTCGCCGTCCACGTCTTTGTAGCGGGCGAAGCCGCCCAGCCGGGCCAGATCGTTGGCGGTCAGAACCTTGCCCCGGTCAAGCGGGCGGTCGGGGTAGTCGAACGGCTCCGTCATCCACTGGTTCATGCCCAGGTCCAGATCGCTGAGCACAAAGACCGGAGTTTGCAGCCGCTCGGCCAGGTCAAACGCCTTCCAGCCGAATTCGAAGCACTCGTGCACCGAGCCGGGAAGGAGCACCACCTGGCGGGTGTCGCCGTGGCCGAGGAAGTAGACAAACAGCAGGTCGCCCTGCGAAACGCGGGTGGGCAGGCCGGTGCTGGGTCCCATGCGTTGCACATCCCAGATCACCGCCGGGACTTCGGCGAAGAAGCCCAGCCCGGCGAACTCGGCCATCAGGGAGATGCCGGGGCCGGAGGTGGAGGTCATGGAGCGGGTCCCGGCCCAGCCCGCGCCGAGCACCATGCCGAGGGCGGCCAGTTCGTCTTCGGCCTGCACCACGGCATAGGTTCGCTCGCCGGTGTCTTTCGTGAGGCGCAGTTGCGGCAGGTATTCGTTGAGCGCCTCCGCCAGACTGGTGGCCGGGGTGATGGGATACCACGCCACGAAACTCACCCCCCCGTAAATGGCGCCGAGCGCGGCGGCGGTGTTGCCGTCAATCATGATGTGGCCGTCGCGGGCGGCCAGCCGCTCCACGCGGAAGGGGTCGGTTTTGGTCAGGTTGGCCCCGGCCCACGCGCGCGCGGCGGAGTACACGTCGAAGTTCAGTCTGATGGGTTTCGGCTTGCCCTTGAAGTGGAAGTTGAGGGCGGCCTCGATCTCCCCGCTCTCCACGCCCAGCAGGTGGGCCAGCACACCCACGTAGACGAAGTTGGCCACGTAGGAGCGCAGGTTGGGCGGCGCAGCCGAGTCGCGGGAGATCTTCTTCACCGGCATGGGGTAGAAGGTCACGTCGGCGCGGTCAGTGGGCACGCTTTCGCGGAGGTCGTCCGGGTACAGGACCACCCCGCCCGGTTCCGCCCCGGCCAGGTCTTCCCGCGCGGTGGCCGGATTCATAATCACGGTGATGTCCGGGCGGCCGCGCCGGGCCGTGAAGCCCTGTTTGCTCAGGCGGATGGTGTACCACGTGGGCTGGCCCTGAATGTTGGAGGGGAACAGGTTCTTGCCGCTGACCGGGATACCCATTTTGAACAGGGCACGCAGCAGCACGCCGTTGGAGGTGGCGCTGCCCGAGCCGTTTCGGGTGGCGACCATGATGGAGAAATCGTTGACAGGCATGGGGGAACTCCGGCGTAGTCGGGTAGTCAAGTAGTCGGGTGGTCGGGTGGTCAAGTAGTCGGGTGGTCGGAATGGTCGTGGTTTAGACTTTGAGATTTGGGTTTTGAAGTTTGGAGTTTGGACAGGGTGGTCGGTAGTCATGCGCGCTGGCGCAGGAGGGCGGTGTGTTCGACGAAGGCGCGCTGGCCGCGGTCGAAGTCGCCGGACTCGATGGCCTCCACCATTTCGGCGTGATGGTCCCACACCTCCTGATGGTAGCGCAGGTCGGCGTACTCGTTCAGGCCGATGGCTTCGTAGGCCTCCCAATAGGCCTCCAGCAGGCCGAGGACAAACGGGTTATCCAGCCGGCGGAAAATGGCGAGGTGCAGTTCGCGGTGTTCGGCGTGGGGAATCTGGATGGGGGAGGGGCGGTGTTCCGCGCTGAGTTTGGCGCGGGCGGTGGTGACGAGTTGCCGGAGGTGACTCTTGTCTTCGGGCAGCAGGAGGGCGGCGGCCTCTTTCCAGAAGCCGGCCTCCACGCAGTTGCGCAGGGCGCTGAAGGCCTCGAAGTTGGCCTCGTCCTGCGCCAGCGCGAAGCGCAGGCTGGCGCGCACCGCCGGGAGAAAGGAATACGGCTCCATGCGGATGCCGGTGCGCGGGCGCACCCCCACCAGCCCCAGCAGCCGGGCGGCCTCCAGTTGTTCGCGCAACTTGCCGACGCTGATGCCCATCTGCGCGCCGATTTCGCTCAGCGAGGGCAGGCGGTCGCCCGGCCGGTAGCGGTGTGCAAGCAGGTAACTGAGAAAGTCTCCGTTGGCGCGGTAATCCACAGGCTCCTCCGGCGCAGCCAGAATCATCCGATTTATCTGATAAATTGGATGGATGGGATTCTACACGAAGTGGGGAGGGGTGTCAAAGGCGCCCCACTCCAGACCTCGCGGGTCTTAAAGACCCGCGAGGTCTGGAGTGCCCGGATGATTTGCGTTTCTCTGCCTTCCGCCTACAATCAGTCCCGTGCCTGAGAGAACCCGCAAGCCTCGCAAGACCGGAAGCAGCGACAAGCCAGAGCGTCCCGGCGCGTCAGGTCGTGGCTCCGCGCGCGGCGGTGTGCGCTTCAGTGACATCAAAGGTTCCATCACCGTCGTCGGCGATGTGGTCGGGAGGGACAAGATCATCGCTGCCCCGCTCCACAACCGAAGTTCCTCGTCCCATTCCCGCGCAACGAGCACTTCGTTGGGCGTGACGATGACCTTGAGCGCCTGCACGGTCTCCTGCAGGCGGGCCGTAGGGCGGGCGTGCGCCCGGCCATGCTCTCCGGGATGGGCGGCATTGGCAAGACGCAGTTGGCAGTCGATTTCCTGAACTACCACCCCGACGCGCTGGTGGTCTTCGACAACGTGGCAGACCCGCGCCTGCTGCGCACGCCCGCGCCCGGCTTCATCCCCGCCGAACTGAAGTGCCGCCTGCTTTTCACCACCCGCCGCCGTGACCCCGACCTGCCGTTTGAACCCGTCGAAGTCCGCGTCCTGCCGGAAGACGCGGCGCTCGCATTGTTGTTGAGTCGCCGCCCGGACCTATCCCCCCGGCCCCCTTCCCTGCCAGGGAAGGGGGAGAGAGGGGTTGCCCCTCCCCGTTTCGGGGAGGGGTCAGGGGAGGGGTCAGGGGAGGGGTCAGGGGAGGGGTCAGGGGAGG
>CAYZNA010000319.1:0-4630 GCA_964478665.1 uncultured Anaerolineales bacterium | reverse complement strand
AGCGGCTGGACGCCGGGGGCAAGTTGTTGATGCCCGGCAACATCTGCGCCCACACTCACTTCTACGGCGCGTTTGCCCGCGGCATGGCCATTCCCGGCGACCCGCCGAAGGACTTTCCCGAGATTCTGGAGAAGCTGTGGTGGAAGCTGGACAAGGCCCTCACCCCCCCGGACGTGGAATACTCCGCTCTCGTCTGCCTCGTGGATGCAGTCAAGCACGGCACCACCACGCTGCTGGACCACCACGCCAGCCCCAACGCCATCGAAGGTTCGCTGGACGTGATCGCCGGGGCGGTGGAGCGCGCCGGCCTGCGCGCCGTGCTGTGCTACGAAGTCACCGACCGCGACGGCGCCGGCCGCGCCCGCGCCGGCATCGCCGAAAACCTCCGCTTTCTGAAATCTCAAATCCCAAATCTCAAATCTCAAATCTCAAATCTCAAATCTCAAATCAGGGGCACGTTCGGCCTGCACGCCTCCCTCACCCTCTCCGACGCCACCCTGCAGGCCTGCCGCGAGGCGTGGGAGGGCGGCTTCCACGTGCACGTGGCCGAGCACGAGGCCGACCAGTACGACAGCCTGAAGCGCTCCGGGGTGCGCGCGGTGGACCGGCTGGGGGGCTTCGGCGTGCTGGGGCCGCAGTCCAGCGCCGCCCACTGCGTGCACATTGACTACCGCGAGGCCGAGCTGCTGCGCGAAACCGGCACGTGGGTGACGCACCAGCCGCGCTCTAACATGAACAACGCCGTGGGCGCGGCCGACGTGGATGGCCTGCTGCGCGCCGGGGTGCGGGTTTGCCTGGGGAACGACGGCTTTTCCAACAACATGTGGGCCGAGTGGCAGGCAGCCTACCTGTTGCACAAACTGGCAAACCGTGACCCGCGCCGGGCCGGGGGGTATAATATCGCCCGGATGGCGCTGGAGAACAACGCCGCGCTGGCCGGAGTTTTCTTCCCGGAGGCCCTGTTGGGCGCCCTGGCCCCCGGCGCCTTCGCCGACCTGATTCTGGTGGACTATCACCCGACCACGCCGCTCACCGCCGCCAACCTGCCGTGGCACATCCTGTTCGGCTTCGAGGCCTCGATGGTGACGCACACTATCTGCGGCGGGCGGCTGCTGATGAAGGACCGGCAACTGCTGTTCCTCGACGAGGCCGAGATCACGGCGAAGAGCCGCGAGCTGGCGGCGGGGGTGTGGGAGAGATATGGGCAGTGAGGTGCGCTATGGGCGAGATATACCTTGAACTTACTATCGCCAACCTGCACAGGCCGGACCGGCAAAAAGAAGTTTCTTTTCTGGTGGATACGGGTGCAACCCGGGCGTGGATTCCGGAAACGCTGGCCTCCGAACTGGACATCCGGTCTGCTGGCTCGATTCCCCTCGAATTGGCTGACGGCAGTATTCGAGAACTCCCCTATGGCTTTTGCTTGTTCGACTTCGGAGGCGAGACCGTCGCCGGCAATGTGGTCATCGGGCCACCGGATTGCGAGCCACTTGTGGGAACCCACGTGCTGCAGGATTTCCGCGTGGTGATTGACATGGAACGCCACACGGTTTCACGCGCACGGGCGATGAGGGCGAAGAAGAGCCGCGAACCGGCGGAGATAGTGTGGAGAGTGGCATGAAGGCCGAACGAAACCAGAAACCGACGCTGCGCGAAGTTCTGGCCGGGTATCAGCGCTTCAACCGCTGGGAGCTCGAAGAGCAAGGCCTCCGGCTGCCGGGGCTTTCGATCGAAGAAAGCCTGACTCAGTACTTCGAGTTGTGCTCGCTGGTGCGCGCGCTCGCGCCGGAGGCACAGGACTGGTTTCTGGAGGAATACGCTCAATTCTGGGCTTCTCGCTGGAGGACCCTCCAGCGGCTGACACAGGGCATCCATGCAGCAGCCACTTGAAGCGCTCCGCGAAGTAAAGGAGTTTCTGGATCGGCATCATGTTCCGCATCTGGTTCTGGGCGGCATTGCCAATGCCATCTGGGGCCGCCCACGCGCCACACAGGACGCTGACTTCAAGGTTATTCCGGGCGAACGAACTATCGGCGAATTCGTCACGCTCGTCGGCAGCCAATTCAGGTTCCGTGTCTCTGACCCCCTCGCTTTCGCCCAAAGAACCTACGTCGTGCCAATCTACGCCAGCAATGGCATCGGCGTGGACCTCGGCCTCGGCTTTTTTCCATACGAAGAACGGGCTATCGAGCATGCGGTTGTCGCCGAGTATCAGGGCGTGAGTTTTCCGGTCTGCACTGCAGAGGATCTGATCATTCACAAAGCTATCTCAGAGCGCCAGAAGGACTGGGACGACATCGAAGGCGTTCTGCTGAAACAGGGGCACGCGCTGGATCAGGCCTACATCATGGAATGGCTGGAGCAGTTTGCGCAGGTGCTGGAGCGACCGGAATTGATCACCCGTTATCGTGAGTTGAGGAAGAAGATTCGATAGAAGTAGACACCGTTATGCCCGACACCACTCTACCCACCCTCGCCCTGCTCGGCGGCACCGGCAACGAAGGCCCCGGCCTGGCCCTGCGTTGGGCCAACGCCGGCTACCCCGTCCTCATCGGCTCGCGGCAGCAGGAAAAGGCTCAGGCCACTGCCGCCGAGTTGAACGCCCGCCTCGGTGTGGATACCATCATCGGGATGGAAAACGCCGGGGCTGCCCGGGCCGCCGACCTCAGCGTGCTCACCGTGAACCACGCCGCCCACCGGGCCGCGCTGGAGAGCGTGCGCGAGGCGCTGCGCGGCAAGATTCTGGTGGACGCCACCGCCCGCGTGGACTTCCGCCAGCCGCGCCCCCCGGCCCCGCCCGCCGCCGCCCGCACCGCGCAGGAGCTGCTCGGCCCGCAGGTGCGGGTGGTGGCCGCCTTCCAGAACGCCCCGGCCCACGCCCTGCGCAAGCTGGATCACCCGCTGGAGACCGACGTGCTGGTTTGCGCCGACGACCTGCCCGCCGCCGAGCAAGTCATCGGGCTGGCGCAGGGCGGCGGGATGCGCGCCTTTTACGCCGGCGGGCTGGATAACGCCCTCGTGGTGGAGGGCATCACCGCGCTGCTCATCGCCATCAACAAACACCACAAGACAAAGACCGCTTCTGTGCAAATCAGCGGCATCGGGAACGTGCAACGTGAAACGTGAAACGTAAATCGTCAGCCTCCACTCCCCACTCCTCACTCCCCACTCCTCACTCCCCACTCCCCACTCCCCATGCCCCTCCCCGCCCGTCTCACCCTCACCGCCCTCCCCGGCATCCCCCTCATCCAGCCCGGCGACGACCTCGCGGCTATCCTGCTTGAGGCGCTGGGCCGGGCCGGGGTCAAGCTCCAGCCGGGCGACGTGCTGGTGGTCGCGCAGAAGATCGTCTCCAAGGCCGAGGGGCGGCTGGTGCGGCTGGCGGATGTGGCCCCCTCCCCGGAAGCGGCGGAGCTGGCCCGCGCCACCGGGAAGGATCCCCGTCAGGTGCAGGTGGTGCTCAACGAGTCGCGCGAGGTGCTGCGCCACCGGCCCGGCGTGATCGTGGTTGAGCACCGGCTGGGGTACGTGTGCGCTAACGCCGGCGTGGATCATTCCAATGTGGAGCCGCCCCCCGCGGCCGAATCGCGCCCCGACGACTACTGGCTGCTGATGCTGCCCGAAGACCCGGATCGTTCGGCGGCGGAATTGCGGCGGCGCTTGCAAGAGGCTGCCGGAGTGGGGGAATTGGGTGTGATTATCAACGACTCGCACGGGCGGGCGTGGCGCTCCGGCACGGTAGGGGTGGCGCTGGGCGCGGCCGGCTTCCCGGCCCTGCTCGACCTGCGCGGCCGGCCCGACCTGTTCGATCACACGCTGCAAGTCACGCAGGTGGGGCTGGCCGACGAGCTGGCAGCCGCCGCCTCGCTGCTGATGGGCCAGGCCGGCGAGGGCCGCCCGGCCATCCACGCCCGGGGCCTGCCCTACCCCCTGCGCGAGGGCAGCGCCCGCGAACTCATCCGTTCCAGAGAGGTGGACCTGTTCCGCTGAGACATTCACCACGAAGAGAGTTAGAGTTAGAGTTAGAGTTAGAGTTAGAGTGGCGGTCGACATGAGGTGGACCTGTTCCGCTGAGACATTCACCACGAAGCGCACGGAAAATTCGTGATCTTTGTGGTGAAAAGGAGAACCGATGCTCGAAATACCCGAAAAAGCAAAATACCTGCTGGCGCGCGAGACAAAGGCCTTCGCCTTCCTCGGCCTGACCCTTTCCAATGGCTCGCCGCAAGTCACGCCGATCTGGTTTGACTGGGACGGCCAGCACATCATCCTCAACACCGCCCGCGGGCGGGTGAAGGACCGCGTGATGCGCCGGCGCGGCAAAGTGGCGCTGGCCATCGCCGACCCCGGCAACCCCTACGCCTACCTTCTGCTCCAGGGCCGGGTGGTGGGCGAAACCGAAGAGGGCGGCTACGACCAGATCTGCGACCTGTCCGAGAAATACCACGGCAAGCGCGAATACCCCAGAAACCCCGGCGAAGTGCGCGTGACCTATCGCATCCTGCCAGAAACCGTCTCCCCACTCGCCCGCTGGAAGTGAACCCCCGCCCCCCCCCCCCCCCCCCCCCCCCCCCCCCCCCCCCCCCACCCCCACCCCCCCCCCCCCCCCCCCCCCCCCCCCCCCCCCCCC
>CAYZNA010000318.1:0-4701 GCA_964478665.1 uncultured Anaerolineales bacterium | reverse complement strand
GCCTCATCCGCGCCGCGAAGAAGTTCGACTACAAACGCGGGCACAAGTTCAGCACCTATGCCACGTGGTGGATCCGCCAGGCGGTGACCCGCGCCATTGCCGATCAGGGCCGCACCATCCGCGTGCCGGTGCACATGGGCGACCAGATCAACAAGCTGCTGCGCGTCAGCCACCAGTTGACCCAGCAGTTGGGCCGCGACCCCACGACGGAAGAGCTGGCCGAGCGGCTGGAAGTCACCCCCAAGAAGGTGGAGAACATGATCCAGATCGCGCGCCGGCCGCTCTCGCTGGAGACGCCCACCGACGAGGAAGAAGACTCGGTGCTGGGCGATTTCATCGAGGACGAGGACAGCCCGGCCCCGGCCGAGATCGCCACCCAGAACCTGCTGCGCGAGCAGATTCAGGAGGTGCTCAGCGGGCTGCCGCCGCGCGAGGTTCGCATCCTGCAACTGCGCTACGGCCTGCTGGACGGCGAGTGCTACACCCTGGAAGAGGTGGGCAAGAAGATGGGCGTCACCCGCGAGCGCGTGCGCCAGATCGAGGCCCAGGCCCTCAGCCGGTTGCGCCACCCCACCCACCGCCGTAAACTGCGCGATTACCTGCGAGATTGAGTCGTGGCAGTCCCAATTTCGCTTACCCTGGACCTTTCTGCCGAATTAACGGAGCAACTCGGCTGGCTGGCCCGCGAGCGCGGCGAGCCAGCCGAGCAGCTTGCTGTTCAGGCGATCGAGTGGTTCGTGCAGGTTGCCGGGCAGGAGACGATCCCTGCCTCTACTGCCCGGCGCGCAGCCAACCGGGCGGTATTCGGTGAGCTGGCTGGCCTGTCTATCAGTTGCGGGCAGCCGCTTTTCGTTGCCGGGCCTTCGCCTCGCTGGCGAGTCCCGTACACCGCCTTTGATGGAACTTTGATGCTTGAGGTGGAGGTAGACGCGCAGAACGGTAATGTGGCGTTGTCCGAACCAGAGCGAGCAGATCTGCTAAGCCGGGTTGGAGAACACTACAAGAGGAAGAGAGCGCCAGCCTGAATCATGTTGAAGCCGGCACGCCACACTCCGCAGCGTCAAGCCGGCTACTGCTTGCCAGCGTGTGTTCGAATGGCACTCTCTCAACTGGGTCATGGGACATCCCGCTTGAGCAATTGGCCCGGCGTCTGGGCACAGCACCAGGTATAGGAACACCCTTCAGTCGAGTCAAACGTGTGGAGGACAGCCGCGTGACGGTTGAAGTCCTCCGGCAGAGACGAATTGATGAGCTGGTGACGGCTCTGCGAAACGATCAAACTGTGATCGTCTTCGTTTTCACCGCCCCCGAAATGCCCGGATGGGAGTCGGGAATTGAAACGGCCCATACGCTACTTATCGTGGACGTGGATTCGGATCGGGTGACTTACCACGACCCGGCACTTGAAGAAGGTCCGGTGCAGATCACGACCGAGGCTTTCTTGCTGGGTTGGAGCGAAACTGACAATACGTGCGCACTGTTGTTCAGCCGGAGAGTGCGCGGCTGACGCCCTCCTGGTCCGGCCCATCCTTCTCATTCCCTAAAATTCCCTTCGATGTTTGGGAAACTGCGCCGCGTGGCGCTCACCCTCGCCCTGCTCGACCTGCTGGCCACCCAGTTCGCGCTGAGTGCGGCCGACCTGCTGCGCCGCCTGCTGCCCTTCGGCGCGCAGCTCGACCCCACCGTCCCCTCCGATAACCCCTACCTGCACCTCATGCTGGCGGTCATCTTCCCGGCCGTCTTCGTCACCCTTTCGGTGTACGACGTGCGCCGGGACACCCGCCCGGTGGGCGACGCCCGCAGCCTGACGGTCGCGGTGGCGGTGGGCACCTTCATCTTTGCCGGGGCGCTGTACTTCTCCTTTCGGGACGTGCCGCGCCTGATGGTGATCTACTTCTTCTTCATCGAACTGACCCTGCTGGCCCTGAGCCGGCTGTTGATCGGGCTGGGGCTGCGCGTCCTGCGGGATCGCGGGCACCCGCTCAGCCGCATTCTACTGGTGGGGACCGGGGAGGCGGCCGGGGCAGTGGCCCTGGCCGTGCGCTCCCGGCTGGGCAGCGCGGTGGAATTTGTGGGCTGCGCCGACGATGGCGCCGCCAGCGGCCCGCAGGGCATGCCGGTGCTGGGTGGGCTGGCCGACGTCCCGCGACTTGTGGCCGATCACGCGGTGGACGAGGTGATCCTGGCCCTGCCCTCTTCCCGTTATGGGCAGGCCGAAGCGCTGGCCTTCAGCCTGCTGGCCTCCCCGGTGCGGGTGCGGCTGGTCCCCGACTTCTTGCGGCTGGTGGTGGTGCAGTCCTCGGTCGAGTCGCTGGGCGGGATGCCGCTGATCGGGCTGCGCGAGCCGCGCATTTCCGGCGCCCAATGGGCTATCAAACGGCTGTTTGACCTGGCCCTCACCGGAGCAGGACTGCTGCTGGCCTGGCCGCTCATGTTGCTGATCGGGGTCGCCATCCGGCTGGACAGCCCCGGGCCGGCGATCTTTCGCCAGTTGCGCGTGGGCGAGAACGGGCGCCCATTCTGGATGTATAAGTTCCGCACCATGGTCTCCGACGCCGAGCGCCACGAGCCGGAGGTGCTGCTGGACGAGCACGGCCGCCCGCGCGATTTCAAGCATCGCGGCGATACGCGCATCACCCGGGTGGGGCGCTGGCTGCGCCGCGCCAGCCTGGACGAGTTGCCGCAACTATTCAACGTGTTGCGCGGCGAGATGAGTCTGGTGGGGCCGCGCCCTGAGTTACGCCTGATCGTGGAGCGGTACGAGGCCTGGCAGCGCCAACGGCTGGCCGTGCAACCCGGCATCACCGGCTGGTGGCAGGTGAACGGCCGCTCCAACCTGCCCATGCACCTCAACACCCAGTACGACCTGTATTACATTCGCAACTATTCCATCTGGCTGGATATCAAGATTCTGTGGATGACTCTGGGGGCGGTGTTGCGGGGGGAGGGCGCGTTCTGAGCCTGCGGCTACAGGTCTTCGGTGCTCAGCCCGGTGACCTTCGAGATGCGGGCCAACATGCGCGGGCCGATTTCCTCGTTGTCGTGGAAGGCGAAAACCACGTCGGGCCAGCCCTCACGCGAGAGCGTGCGGTGTGAACCGGACTGGCGTTTGACAGTCCAGCCAATGCGCAGCAGCGCGGCAAGCACTTTCCGTGCTTTTGTGGAACGCCACTCGCTCATGCGGCTGCGAAAGAGATGCTCGACGGAATAGGGATTTCCTCACCGTGTTCGATTCGTTCCGCCAGCACGCGCAACCCCAGCGCCTGCGCTCTAGACATGGCCTGTGCGCGTGTCTCCCCGTAGGCCAGCACGCCGGGAAGTTCCAGCACTTCGGCCAGCCAGCGCCCGTCTTCTTCCTGTTCGTATTCAATGGTGAATTGCATAGGTCCAGTTCCCCGCGCTCCTTCTGAGCCAATGTTACCACACATCGCTACTGGCTGGCGCCGTACATCGCCAGCGCGTGGGCGCTGAGGGTGCTGCACACCTCGCCCGGGCAGTACACCCCGTAGCCATCCAGGTCCGGGTAGGGGTTGCCGTCCTCGTCGTTCCCCAGCAGAATCCAGAACAGATCGCCGTTTCCGCCGCCGTTCAGAAAGGCGCCGGTCCAGCTTGCGTAGGTGGCGTCCCGCGCCGCCAGATCGCGCAGGCCGAACTCGCCCAGCAGGGCCGGCTTCCCGGCGGCGTGGCCGTCGGCAATGTGGCGGCTGATCCAGCTCAGACCCCAGTCGGGGGTTTTGTCCCACTGGTCCGGATACAGGTGGAAGCTCATGTAGTCCACCGTGCTGATGCTGGCCAGGGCCAGGGTGTCCACGCCGGCGAAGCAATCCTCGGTCCAGTCCCCCGCGCCCGGCGTGCAGTAGAAGCCCTCGTCGCCCACGCCGATCAGGTGATTGGAGTCGTTGGCGCGCAGGAAGATGCTCATCTCGGCCGCCCAGGCGGTGATCAGCGCGGCGTTGCAGTCCGCTGAGGCCGGGAAGGGGCCGTCCCCCTGACAGCGCGGCTCGTTGGCCAGCTCCCACGCCAGGATGATCGGATCGTCTTTGTAGGCCAGGCCGGTGTACGTGTTGACCCGGTTGAGCAGGTGCAGGACGTAATTCTTGTACCAGCCCTTGATGGTGGGATCGCTGTAGAACTGGTCGTGGTACTGGCCGCCGCGCCACTGCACGTACTGGTCCATGCCGCCGAAGTCGCACCAGTTGTTGGTCAGCGGCAGGATCACCCGCAGCCCGGCCTGACCGGCTTTGTAGAGCAGATAATCCAGCCGTTGCAGCCCGTTCTCGCCGTCGTTGTAGGCCGGGGCCGCGCCGTCCCAGTACTGGAAGTACACGCCGTTCTCCTGGCTGTTGCACACCGAACCCTGACCGCCGGGGGCGCCGATATCCAGAAAGCCCCACGCGCGCAGCACCATCAGCGAGTTGGCTTGCGCGATGCCCAGCACGCTGTCGGTCATGAGGTTGGATTTGTAGTGGACGTATGAATTGCTGCCCCCGGCGAAGCGGTAGGCCTGGCCGTTGAGCATGAAGTTGGTCCCGGCGCGCGAGACAAACGGCCGGCCCGGCAGCGGCAGGTTGAAAGCGCGCACCAGAAACACAGCCATCAGGTCGCGGGTGACGGCGCTTTCCGGGCAGTAGTAGGGGAGACCCGGTGGGTCTCCCGCGCCCGGCGCGTCGACCGCCCACGGCGGAACGCCCGCGAACGGCG
>CAYZNA010000317.1:0-4713 GCA_964478665.1 uncultured Anaerolineales bacterium | reverse complement strand
ATTGTACTCCCTTCGGGGCCGGATTCTGTAGCGTCGGAATTACCGAATGCTCTCATCTACTGATACTCTTATCCTGTCGGAGGCGTGCTGCTGATAAGCGCTGTCTTCCGGTCAGTGAAAGGAAACCCGATGAACTGGAACCTCATCCCCCTGCTCGTTCTGACCGCTATCGTGCTTGCCCGGGCGGGCCGCGGCCGGCGCCCGCTCCCTGTCCCGCTGCGGCTGATCAGCCGAAAGGAAAACCGGCCATGGTAAAAGACCCCGTCTGCGGCATGGAGATTGACCCACAGACCGCCCACGCTGCCCGCGAGCACATGGGGCAGACGTTCCACTTCTGCTCGCAGAGCTGCGTGGATCAGTTCGACGCCGACCCGCACAAGTACGCTCCCTCCCCCTCTCCCGGCGGCGGGGTTTCCGCCGGGAGAGCCCCGCAGGCGGGGGGCTTCGCGCGGGGCCGGGGGGTGAGGTTGGCCGGCTCCCAGACGACCGGCTTCAACCCCGCCCTGCCGCTGGCCCGTCTTGAGCTGCCGGTGGTCGGGCTGAAGAAGAACGGCGGCTGGAAGGCGCTGGAAGCGGCCCTGCGAGCGGCGCCGGGAGTGCGCGCGGCAAAGGCCAACCCCGGCTCGGGCATGGCGCTGGTGGAATACGACCCGCAGGCCGTCACCACCGGGGCGCTCACCGCCGCCGTGAAATCTGCCGGCTACCGCGTGGGCGGGGCGCAGACCCGCATCGGGGTCGAGAACCTGCGCTGCGCCTCCTGCGTCGGCTTCCTCGAAGAGGAACTGCGCGCTACCCCGGGCGTGCTCTGCGCCAGCGTCAACGTCGCCACGCAGGAAGCCACGGTCGAGTACCTGCCGGAGAAGACCACCCTGGGGCAGATGCGCGCGGCCATCGAAACGTGGGGCTACAAGGCCCGCCCCGCCGCCAGCGAGCAGCCGGTGGACAAACAGCAGCAAGCCCACCAGCGCGAGTACCGCCGGCTGATGAGCAGGTTCTGGTTCGCCGCCGTGGTCTCGCTCCCGGTGCTGCTAACGGCGTATCCCCAATTCGTGCCGGTGGTTAGAGATTGGAGACTGGAGACTTTGCGGCTGGCGTGGGGCATGGCTGCGCTCATTACCCTGCCGGTGCTGTTCTGGTCGGGGAGCGATTTCTTCACCGGAGCGTGGGCGGCGCTCAAGCACCGCGCCGCCAACATGAACACCCTGATCGCCACCGGCACCGCTGCCGCGTGGCTGTACTCGGTGGTGGCGGTGCTCTTACCCGGCATCTTCCCCAAGGGCACCTCCGAGCCGTTCTTTGACGTGGTGGCCGTGGTGATCGCGCTGGTGGTGCTGGGGCAGGCGCTGGAACTGCGCGCAAAGGGCCGCACCAGCGAGGCCATCAAGAAGCTGATGGGCCTGCAGGCGAAGACCGCGCGCGTGATCCGCGACGGGCAGGAGCTGGACCTCCCGGTGGAGGAAGTGCTGGTGGGGGACGTGATTCTGGTCCGGCCGGGCGAGAAGGTGCCGGTGGACGGGGTGATCCTCGATGGCAGCTCGGCGGTGGACGAATCCATGCTCACCGGCGAGTCGCTGCCGGTCTCGAAGAAGCCGGGTGACGAAGTGATCGGCGCCACGTTGAACAAGACCGGCGCCTTCCGATTCAAAGCCACGAAGGTCGGCAAGGATACCGCCCTAGCGCAGATCGTCAAAATGGTGCAGGACGCTCAGAACTCCAAAGCACCCATCGCCCGCCTGGCAGACACAGTATCGGGCTACTTCGTGCCCATCGTCATGATTCTGGCTGTGCTCACCTTTGTGATCTGGTTCGACTTTGGCCCGCAGCCGCAGTTGATATTTGCGCTGGTCACCAGCGTGACCGTGCTGATCATCGCCTGCCCGTGCGCGCTGGGCCTGGCCACCCCCATGAGCCTGATGGTGGGCATCGGCAAGGGCGCGGAAAACGGCATCCTGATTCGCTCCGGTGAAGCCCTGCAGACCGCGCAGGCGCTGCGGACCGTGGTGCTGGACAAGACCGGGACCATCACGAAGGGCAAGCCGGAACTCACGGACACAATTATCAATCCCCAATCTCCAACCCCACAGGGGCGCTTCGCAGTCTCAAATCTCCAATCTCAAATCTCAAATCCCAAATCTCAAATCTCCAATCTCGACGACGTGCTCCGCCTCGCGGCTTCGGTAGAGACCGTGAGCGAGCACCCGCTGGCGGAGGCGATTGTGGAGGGGGCGAAGGTGCGCGGAATCGGACTGGCCTCCCCGCAGGACTTCGCCGCGGTGCCCGGCCACGGGGTGATCGCCACCGTCGAGGGCCGCCGCGTCGTGCTGGGCAATCTCAAGATGATGCAGCGCGAAAACGTGACATTGGGCGAACTGGAGGCGCAGGCCACGGCGCTGGCCGACGACGGCAAGACGCCGATGTACATCGCCCTGGACGGCCAGGCGGCCGGTATCGTCGCCGTGGCCGACACAGTGAAGGAAGACTCCGCCGAAGCCATCGCCGCGCTGCACAGGATGGGCATCGAGGTGGTGATGATCACCGGCGACAACGCCCGCACCGCCAACGCCATCGCCCGCCAGGTGGGAGTGGACCGCGTGCTGGCCGAGGTGCTGCCGGAGGACAAAGCCTACAACGTACACCTGCTGCAGGCCGAAGGGAAGAAAGTGGCCATGGTCGGCGACGGCATCAACGACGCCCCGGCGCTGGCCCAGGCCGACGTGGGCCTGGCCATTGGCACCGGCGCCGACGTGGCCATCGAGGCCTCCGACATCACCCTGATCAAGGGCAGCCTGAAAGGCGTGGTCACCGCCATCGAGGTCAGCCGCGCCACCATGCGCAACATCAAACAGAATCTGGTAGGCGCCTTCATCTACAACGCGTTGGGCGTGCCGGTGGCGATGGGCCTGCTGTTCCCGTTCTTCGGCCTGCTGCTCAGCCCGCTGCTGGCCGGGGTGGCCATGGCCTTCTCCAGCGTGACCGTGGTGGGGAACGCCAACCGCCTGCGCGCCTTCCGGCCGCGGTTCAGTGCGAAATGATTGGTAATTGGGGATTGGTAATTGGGGATTGGCACTTACCACTTACCATTTACCACTTACCATTTACCACTTACCACCTACCACTTACCAACAAGGAGTACAGCCATGACAACCGCGCAAGTCCTCGTAACCCTGGGCGGGATCGCCCTCAGCGCCTTCATCGTCTGGCTCTTCTGGTTCGCGCCGAAGGGGCGGGCGCGGGCAGCCGTTGGCGCGAGCGGCGCACAGGAGGTGGCTGTCACCGTCAAGGGCGGCTACACCCCGGATATCATCGCGGTTCGCGCCGGGCAGCGGGTGCGGCTGCGCTTCACCCGCCAGGAGAGTTCGTCCTGCTCCGAGGAAGTGCTGTTCCCGGACTTCGGCAAGAGCGCCCTGTTGCCGGAGGGCGAAGAGGTGAGCGTGGAATTCACCCCGGAGCAGCCGGGGGAGTACGGCTTCCAGTGCAAGATGGGCATGCTGCGCGGGAAGCTGATTGTGGAAGGATAGTCCCCACGAACGCCGTGATCGCTTCGACCGGCGAGTGACCGATCAATCACCCACGCTGGACCGGAGGTGCCACCGATCAGAGATGGCCGGTCAGTTTCTCATCCGTCGCCGGGATTTCGAGCCGGCGTATCTGGCGCTGCACCGCAACGGCGAATTGAGGCGCCGCGCGGCGGAGGCCGTGGCCGGACTGGCGCACTGCCTGGCCTGCCCGCGCGATTGCGGCGTGGACCGGCTGGCGGATCAAACGGCGGCCTGCAAGACCGGCCGCTACGCCCGAGTGAGCAGCTACTTTCCGCATCTGGGGGAGGAAGACTGCCTGCGTGGCTGGAACGGCAGCGGGACCATCTTCTTCAGCCTGTGCAATCTCAGGTGTGTGTTCTGCCAGAACTTCGACATCAGTCAGGCCGGGGAGGGCGCGCAGGCGCGTCCCGAGCGGCTGGCGGCGATGATGCTGGCGCTGCAGGCGGCGGGCTGCCACAATATCAACTTCGTCACCCCCGAACACGTGGTGCCCCAGATTCTGGAAGCCCTGCCGCTGGCCGTGGAGGGCGGCCTGCACCTGCCCCTCGTCTACAACACCTCCGCCTACGACGCGCCGGACAGCCTGCGCCTGCTGGATGGCGTGGTGGACATCTACATGCCCGATTTCAAGTTCTGGGATGCGCGGCGCTCCCTCGCCTACCTCAGGGCAAAGGATTACCCCGAGGCCGCCCGCCGGGCGATCCGCGAGATGCACCGGCAGGTGGGGCCGCTCAAGTTCGACGAGGACGGCCTGGCCCTGCGCGGGGTGTTGCTGCGCCACCTGGTGATGCCGGGCGAGATCGCCGGCACCGGTGAGATCATGCGCTATCTGGCAGGGGAGGTCTCGCCGGATACTTACGTGAACGTGATGGCGCAGTATCACCCGGCGGGGAAAGTCAACGCCGAGAAGTATCCCGAGATCAACCGCCGTGTCTCCGCCGGGGAAGTGCAGCGGGCGCTCAAGCTTGCCCGCGAGGCCGGGCTGTGGCGTTTTGACGAGCGGCGACCGCTCTGGCCGCGCGCCGAAGGTTGAATAAGGAAACCCTATCCGGGTAGGGACAGGCGACCCGAAACCGGGGTAGACGACGGCAGTGCCGTCGTCCAGCCCGGCGTCCACCCCGTCGTCTACCCCGCCGTCCACCCCGCCGTCTACCCCGCCGTCCACCCCGCCGTC
>CAYZNA010000316.1:0-4714 GCA_964478665.1 uncultured Anaerolineales bacterium | reverse complement strand
CCAATGTTTTTGAATGGCTTCGGCGTTGCGCATGCGATATTCATCCAGGCCCAGGTGTATTTGTCAAGCGAAAAGGGAACCACTTGATAGTCGAAAAGGGAACCACTTTTGACCTTTGGTCTGCACCTTGATAATCGAAAAGGGAACCATTTGATGGTCGAAAAGGGGACCACCCCGTCGTCGTCGTAGGGGCTGTGGATAAGTGGGCAACTCGCAGTGCAACGGAGAGTTGTCCACTTATCCATCAGCCCGGTCGTGGCTTTCCCGGCGCGTCTCCCGTTGCATCCGTTCGCGGAAGCGATACGACTCGGCGCCTGAGAACTCCAGGATATGGGCCTTGTGGGTCAGACGGTCCAACAAGGCGGCCGTCAGTCGTTCATCGCCGAAGACCTGCGTCCAGTCGGCGAAACGCAAGTTGGTCGTGATGATCAACGCCACCTTTTGGTAGAGCGCCGAGCAGAACTGGAAGATCAGATGGGCGGCTGTGGACGAAAAGGGGATGAAGCCCAACTCGTCCAGCACGATCAGGTTCTGCTTGAGCGCGCCGTTGAGCAACTTGGGCACCCGGTGCTCGTCCTCGGCTTGCAGCAGATCGTTGACCAGTGCTGCGGCATTGTAGAAGCGTACCCGAAAGCCCTGGCGACACCCGGCGACAGCCAACCCGGTCGCCACATGCGACTTTCCTAAGCCCGGGTTGCCCACCAGCAGAATCGGCTCCGCTTTGCGGATGTAGCCGCCTTGGGCCAACTCGAGCACCTGCTGCTTGTTGACGCTCGGTACACACGTGAAGTCGAAGTCGGCCAACTCCTTGAGCACCGGCAAGCGCGCCGCCTTGATGAGCCGGACTTGGCGATTGCGTTCGCGCTGGGCGATCTCCTGCTCGGCCAGCGACAGCAGATAGCGGTCGAAGCTCAGACTGGCCTGCGCCGCATCCTCGGCGAACTTGCGGTAATTACCCAGGAAGCCGGGTAGCCGGAGCTGCTTCAAGTAGCTCTCCAAGAGCAGGTTGGCTTCCATGTTCACCTCCCGGCCACCAGCAACTGGTCGTAGCGCTGCAAGTCCGGCAGCTCGATGGCGAGGCCCAGTTGCGGACGCTCGGTCAGATCCAACGCCGGGATAGCCAGTGCCGGGTGCATGAGCTGCCGCAAGCACAGCTTGATGCCGTCGAGGTGCAAGCAGCCGTATTCCAGCGCTTGGATGACCGCCTGCTCCACCAACTCAGCCGGGAACTCCTGGTGCAGCTTGAGAATCCGCACGAATTCGCGCAGGCCATCCCCCTCCACTTGGAGCCTGGCCAGCAGCCGTTCATAAACGGGGGGCCAACCGGCTCGCCAGCGCCGCACCGGTTTGGCATGCTGAAACGCGCCGGGTCGCTGCTCCAGCAGCGGCAGGTAATGCAACGGATCGTAGATGTCCTGGTCCTTGCCATAGCAGCGGGGATGACTGGCGATCACGTCGTCCAGATACAGAATGTCGACCCGGAACGGATACGCCTTGACCACCAACTGCGCTTCAACCTTGTCCGTCGGTACTGAGTAGCGGTTGCCGGCGAATTCGATCTGGCTGTAGGGTGTCAGCGACACGGGCTTGCTGACGCAGCACGGGTAGTCTTTGGTTGGCAAGGCCCGCAACAGCGGCCGCTCCAGGGCCCAGGCGGCACCAATCGTCAGCGGTTGGCCGTCAATCTGTCGGGCGTCGTTCTCCTGGCAGCGCGTCAGCAGCAAGGCATTCAGCTCCGCGAAGGAGGCCACTTGCGGAATCGGCACCAGGAAGTTGCGGCGGCCAAAGCCCACCGCATGTTCCACACCGCCCTTCTGGGTGGCCTGGCCCGGCGTGCAGAAGTAGCTCTCGAACAGATAATGGCTGCGCAAGGCCATGAAGGCCACTTGTTCTTGGCGGCTATGACCCTCCAGCAGTTTCTGCACGGCGGCCTTGAGGTTGTCGTAGGTGATCCGATGCGGCACACCGCCGAAGTAGTGGAAGGCCTGCACATGCCCTGCGAAGAACGCTTCCTGATTCTGCGTCGGGAAGGCCATCATGAACAGCTTCCGGGAATAGCACAGGCGCATGTAGAAGATCTGCACCGTGCTGCGCTCGCCGGCGATCTCGACCACGGCTTCCCCCCAGTCGGCCTGCGCATCCGTGGCCGGGTCGAACTCCAACGGAATGTACACCTTTGGCCGGTGCTTCTCCCGCCGCCGCTGGGCGATGTAGCGGCGCACGGTCGGCTCACTGCCCTGATAGCCGGCCTTCGCCAGTTCTTTGAAGATGAGATGGCCCGTATAGCGTTGCTTGGGCGGCAGTGTCTCGTTTTCGGCCAGCAATTCACCGATCCGACCTTTGTAAGGATCAAGGAGCGGCGCTGGACGAGGTCCCTTGAGCGTATAGACGTCCGCTTCGGCCGAGGCGATCGCCTTGCGGATGGTCTTGCGCGCCACATGCTGCTCTTTCGCAATCTCCCGCAGGCTTTGCTTCTCGATGAAGTAGGCCCGCCGGATCTGTTCGCGGTCTGCCACACTGATCATCCTTCCCTCCGCATCATGGATTCTGACCTGCCATGATAGCGGAAATCTGCTCAGGTGGTCCCCTTTTCGATTATCAAAGTGCAGCCCAGTGGTTCCCTTTTAGAATATCAAAAACACCCAGGAGCCCTTTACCATCCTGATAGAAGGTTTCGATCGGCCAACGGCCCAAATAGGTGGCAATGATGCGTTGGGCGCTCCAATCCAGGCGGTTCGTCACCAAGACGACATAGGTGCCTGTGAGATCGGCGGTCTGAAAGCTGATGACCAGGCGCACCTTGCCCAAGCCCGGAATGCGTACAGTGCGGCTGAAAGTCCAGTAGGTCTGGTCGGCGACCGTGACTGGCCGATAGGCGGTGGCTGGAATCAGCGGGATGAGCTTCTGCACGGCGATGTGCGGGCCAGGCAGGGCGACCGGTTGGCCCTGGGCATCTTTCAGCGTAAAGCTGTAGCTTTCCAGGGTGCGGTTCTTCTTGAGCAGGCTGATCCAGTCTTTCTTGGGGTGGCGGGCCGCCGCCACCAGCTCCTCGGTCAGGTACCAGCCGTCGAACAACAAGAGGCTGAACGGCAGTTTGCGCTGCACGGCCGTGTCCAGCAGCGCCAGGGCCCAGTCGATCTTGGTACGGAACTGCTGATCTAGGGCCAGAAAGGCCGGGTCGGTCAAGAGCTGGGCGTCTACTTGCTTGTGGAGCGCCGTCCGCTCCTTGCGCTTGGTCGGCAGCGGACGCGCCGGGAAATGCTTCTGGACAAAGGTTTCCCAGTGCGTCCATTCGTCATAGCGGCGGTATTGCCGCAAGTCGACCGGGAAGCGCACCGGGCCGCTGACGAAATGACTGGTGACCACGTTGTGCGCCAGCGGATAGGTGTCCGCGCCGTGATTGTAGTGGCGATCCACATACTCAAAGAGACTGCCGACGTGTTCGCACAGGGTATCATCCAGGATCAGCGCCGATTCAGCCGCCGGGCGGCGCAGCGTCGTAGTTTGCGCCAGCAGGTAGCGCAGGCGCCGATCGTTGACTTGATCCTGAAACCATGACGCCTCGGAGAAGAATCGGGACAGATTCGTCTTATCGGCGCTATCCAGGATGCACCGGGCGATGTTCGCCAGACTCTTGTTGGGCAGCACCATCAGTCCGGTCAGGTAGTTCTGGAAATGCCGGAACTGACACTGATTCTCAAAGAGGTCAGCAAACGTCTCGGCATGCACAGTTACCAACGGCGCAGGACTGACAATCGGCAGTTGCATCGGATCACCGCCCTTTCAGACAACAATGACGTGAGGTCTGAAGGGATTATACCTGAACTGACGATCCAAAACACAACACTCGAGTTAGTGATTGCCCACAAGTCTAGGAGTCATTGCCTACTTGTCGTTTTGGCTCGATATGACGATAATTGTACTGGCCAGAGACGTGGTGGACGCCCAACCTGCGGTTGGGACGCCGGAAGGCTCACGCCAAGACGCAAGGAACGCAAAGACACCCCATATTGATTCTTTGCGCCCTTTGCGCCTTTGCGTGAAGCTTTTCCAATTGCACCCCTGGTGCAACGTCCAGCAGATCATTGCCCATTACACTTTATGGTGAATTCCCTTTGCCCGCTGAGCAAGAATCATCGGCAAGATGCTGTTGCACCATCGGCCCGATCACATCCCAGGGAAGATCTTGCCGGGGTTCAGGATGTTGAGCGGATCGAACGCCCGCTTGATGCGCATTTGCAAGGCGATCAGGTCCGGGCTCTGGACCAGGCCGAGGTAGCGCGAACGCTTCTGGCCGATGCCATGCTCGCCGCTGATCGTGCCGCCCAGGCCCGCGACGGCCTTGTACAGGTCGGTGAGGATCAGCGGCAGCTTGACGTGCCAATCCTCCAATGAGGTCTCCGGCCTCTTGACGATCGTCGCGTGCATGTTGCCGTCCGCCGCGTGGCCGTAGCAGGGGATCAGCACGTCGTACTGCGCGGACAGGCGTTCGAGTTCGGGCATCAGCGCCGGGATCTGCGCCATGGGCACGACGATATCCTCGAGGCTCTGCACCGGCGAGACCGCCTTGAACGCCTCCGCGCACATCTGGCGCGGCTTCCACATCTTCTTCTCTTTGGCTGGCGTGTCGCCGACGTACACGTCCAACGCGCCGGCCTCCAGGCACAGATCCGCGATGGCGCCGTAGTCTGCTTCGGCCTGCACCGCAGTGGAA
>CAYZNA010000315.1:3680-4729 GCA_964478665.1 uncultured Anaerolineales bacterium | reverse complement strand
CAGGTCGAGATCGAGCGTGGAGAGCGGGCCATGGCTGACGGTGGCCACCATGTGCACCGAGCCGGTGATCACGTGCGTGGCGATGTTGGGCACGAGATCCGGGTCGTACACGCGCGCGTCGTACCGCCGCTGCGCGTCCTGATACAGGCTGAAGGTCTGGTTTACCGCATCCTGCGCGGAAGTCACCGCCTGCGCCAGCGGCCCGGCTTTGGCGAGGTCGAGATTCGCCTGCGCGGTGTCGCGGGCCAACTGCGCGTCGCCTACGGCGTCCACCGATGCTTTGCCCACCGGGTTCAGCGCGTACTCGAGCCTCTTCTGCGCGTCTTCGAGTCGTTGAGCCGCTTGCGCGCTCTCCATCTGCGTCTGCGCGAAAGCCAGCGCGGCGTTTTCATTAAGCGCGTCCACGGCCTGCAAAGCGCCGAGCAGTTCCAGCCGCGCAGCAGCCAGCGCCGAATGGTATTGCTCGGCGTTCCCCAGCCTCGCCAGCGTTTGCCCGCCCTCCACCGAATCGCCCTCGGCCGCCAGCACATCGGCGACCTGCCCGCCCGCGCTAAAGGAGAGATTGGCGAACTGCGCCGGCACCAGCGCGCCTTCGGCGATCACGCCAAAAGCGTCGGTGATGATGGGCGGCGTGTCGCCGGTCGGCGTCGGCGTTCCGGTCACGACCGAACAGGCGGAAAGCAAAATCGCCGCGACTGCGAGAATTTGGAATGCTCTTGATCTCATTTGAACACAGACTCCGTTTCCTTTCGTGGGGGGTGGCGGGTAACGTGTGCCGGGATGCGCGCCACCTGTCACCCGCCACTCGTCACTCGTACGCCAGACTCTCCCGCACGCTCACCTGCGTGGCGCGGCGGGCGGGAAGCCACGAGGCCGCCAGCGACAGCGCCACCACCATCCCCAGCCAGAGCCACATTCCGGCGTACGAGAAGTGATAAATGGCGGGAAACTCAATGACCACGCCGATGGCCTGCACAAAGTACCGCCCGGCCAACAGGCTGATGGGGAGCGCCTGCAGCCAACTCAACAAGCCCAACAGCAGTCCCTCG
>CAYZNA010000315.1:0-3670 GCA_964478665.1 uncultured Anaerolineales bacterium | reverse complement strand
AGATCAGGCCGACATCGCCCGACGACGCGCCCACCGCGCGCATCACCCCGATTTCGCGGCGGCGCTCCAGCACATTGATGGACAGCGTGCCGGACAGGCCGAAACTGCCCACCACCGCGATGAGAAACGTCATGATGAGTAGAAGGGTGGTGAGGATGCTGAACTGCGCGTTCGCCTGTTCGCGATTCTCGGCGGCCGTTTCGGTCCAACTCAGATCAACTCCCCGCGCCTTGAAGAAGTCGCGCAGGTCTTTCTCCATGGCCGCCTGCCCCGCCGTGGTCTGCACGCGGCTGCGGATTTCGGCCACGGTGGCCCGGCCCACCTGCCCCAGTTCCGCGCTCAACGTCTCGCGGTTCACAAAGGCCGACTGCTGATTGCCGCCGAGGTCGAACAGCAGGCCGACGATCGTCCAGGTGGAGGTTCCCGCCGGGCCGAAGTCCAGTTCAATCCGGTCGCCCACCGCCAACCCCATCTCTCCGGCCAGTTTCTGATTCAGCAGAAGGGCGTGCCCGTCGGCGGGATCGAGCAACCGCCCGGCGGTCAGTTCGGGTGTGAACAGTTCGGTGTCGGCCGGTATCCCGCGGATGAACACCTGATGCTCGGCGCCCGGCGAGGCGTCCCCCGGCTTACGCCCATTCGGGCCGGCGAACACCCACATCTCGGCGCGGTCCACGTTCGGGCGGGATTCGATCAGCGGCACGACCTCCTCGATGCGCTGGGGCTGTGCGAGGCCGGTGGCCACGTGGAAGCCGAGGGCCCGGAAGATTGTCTCGATGGTGCGGTTGAGCGAATAGTGTGTGCTGATGACCATCATGAACACCGCCCCGGCGGTGATGAGCGTGAGTTCGGTGAGCGCCACTCGCCCGGCGCGGCGGAAGGTGTTGCGCAGGGCGAGCGCGGCCATGCGGGGCAGGCCGCGGATGCCGGCGACGAGGCGGTCGAGCAAGCCGGTTCCGTAACGGCCCGAGCCCAACCCATACGCGCTGAGGGCCTGCCGCACCGAAATCCCCACGCCCTGCAGCACCGGCCAGAGGGCGGCCAGCAGCGGCGTGAGCAGGCCCGCGCCGATTTGATAGAACAGTGAGGCGCGCAGAATCTCGAAGGAAGTGGAGGGGATGTTAATGAGGCCCAGCATCCACGCCGAAAGCGCCGAACCGCCATACGCGCCCACCGGCACGGCCAGCGCGAGGCTCAGCAAACCATAGACGCCGACCCCGCTCAGATACAACGAGGCGATCTGCGGCGACAGCCCGCCCACGGTCTTCATGATGCCGATTTGCGGCACCTGCTGGGCGACGATGGCATTCACCGTGTTGATGACGAGGACCGTGCTGAGCACCAGCGACAGGACCGCCATCACGCTCAACACCAACCCCACGCCGTCCATCAAGTCCTGAAGGAAGTGCCGGTTCGGGTCCTGCGTTTGAACGTAGCCGACTCCCACGCCGCCTTTCTTCAGCCACGCTTCTACCTCGTCGGCAGCGGCCTGGGCCTGTTCTTTGGTGTAGTCGGGAACGGCGAAGTGAATCTCCTCAAATCCGTGAAAGCCGCCGAGCGAGGTGAGCATGTCGAGGTCAGCATAGAAGGTTGCCTGGTTGGAGAAGGGCGGGGGGAACTGCCACGGGTCGCGCACCGCGCCGCCTACCTTCACGGCCTTGGGGCGGTCGTTCACTTCAAAGTAAATCGTCCCCTCCGCCGGAACGTCGTACGCCGGAATGTGGTTGAACTCCACCGCCACCGAGCGCGAATCCGGCCAGCGGCCCGAGCGCAGTTCGAGGAGGTCGTAAGTCTGCGCCTCGTAGTCGGCGCGGGCGATGAGGCTGGCCGACTGCCACTCCGCGTCGAGGGACGGCTTCCAGCGGATGCCCATGCTGGCTACGCCCTCGGCCTCTGCCACACCGGGCAGGCGCGCCACGCCGCGCACCGTGTCTTCGTCCACCAACCCGTTCAGGTACAGGATGACACTGGAAGGCCGGCTGGCGCGCTGAGAGGCAGTCATCTGCCGGTCGAGGAGCGCGTTGCTGGCAGTGATCATGCCCACGGCCAGCACGCCCACGCCAATGCTGGTCACCACCAGCAGGGTGCGGCCTTTGTTGTGCCACAGGTCGCGCCACACCTTGCGAAAGGCAACGCTCATTTTGGCCCCGCCCCGTTTTCGCTCAGCCGGCCGTCGTGAACTTCGATCAGGCGCGGAAAGCGTTTTGCCAGTTCGACATCGTGCGTGACCATGAGGAAGGTCTTGCCGCGCGCCACCAACTGCTCGAACAGGGTGAAGACGAGGTCGGCCGTGTGGCCGTCCAGGTTGCCGGTCGGTTCGTCGCCCACCAGCAGGGGCGGGTCGTTGGCGAGGGCGCGGGCGATGGCGGCGCGCTGCTGCTGCCCGCCAGAGAGCGTGTTGGGGAGTTTGTGCGCCTGATCCGTCAGATCCACCTGCGCCAGCAGTTGCATCGCCCGGCCGGCCCGTTCGCGCGTCGGATAGGTGCGACAGAAGTCCATCGGCAGAATCACGTTCTCCAGCGTGGTCAACGTGGGCAGCAGTTGAAAGAACTGGAAGATCACGCCCACGGTCCTGCCCCGCCAGCGCGCGAGCGCGTTCTCGCTGAGGCCGCCGAGCAGCTGCCCGGCCACGCGCACTTCGCCGCTCGTCGGATGATCAATTCCCGTGATCATGTTGAGCAGGGTGGATTTGCCGGAACCGGACGGCCCGCGGATGCCCACGAACTCGCCCGCGCCCACGCGCAGGTCCACGCCTTTGAGCACGCGAATGACGCCGGCCGGGCCTTGAAAGTCTTTGATGACGGTGTCGAGATGAATGATGGCGTTGTCGCCATTGGGTTGGGTTGGCTTCATGAGGGTCTTCCGGGCCGATCAAAACTGCTGTACAGGTCAATCGCCAGCGCGCAGGCTGCCAACAGTACGCAGCCCGGGGGAGCGGGTTTCAACGAAGGGTCAACTTCCAATCGCGCAAGCGGGGGAATGCGGCGTGGGCGGTCAGGTCGAGGTGCAGGGGCGTGATGGAGACGTAGCCCTCGGCGAGCGCGGCGAAGTCGGTCCCCGGCTCTTCCACTCCGGTCGGAAACTCCCCCCCGATCCAATAGTAGGGCCGCCCGCGCGGGTCCAGCCGTTCAACCAACTCATCCCGGTACACGCGCTGTCCCTGCCGGGTGATCTGGATGCCGTTCAGTTCGGCCGCCGGGCGTCCCGGAACATTGACGTTGAGCACAGTCTGCGGAGGCAGGCCGTGCTCCAGCACCGCCCGGCAGATGTCCACGGCCACGTTCGCAGCCACGTCGAAATCGGCGTGCGCGGGCGTGTTCATGGAAACGGCAATGCCGGGCACGCCACCCAGCGCCGCCTCCAGCGCGGCCGTCACCGTGCCGGAATAGGTCACGTCCTGCCCGACGTTCGGGTACGGGTTGATGCCGGAGACGACCAGGTCCACCTTCTCTTTGACGAAGCCCAGCAGCGCCAGCGCCACGCAATCCGAAGGCGCGCCGGAGCAGACGTAACCGGGCGAGCCGTCGGGCAGGAGCGTCGGGTCAATGCGGAGCGGCTTGTGCATCGTCTTGCGGTGGCCGCTGGCGGAGTAGTTGCGCGAGGGAGCGATCACCGTCACCTCGCCCAGCGCGGACAGCGCGCGCCGGAGGGCCAGCAGTCCCGGGGCTTGAAA
>CAYZNA010000314.1:0-4829 GCA_964478665.1 uncultured Anaerolineales bacterium | reverse complement strand
GGAGTCGTTGACAATCTCCCCCGCCTTCTCCTCTGGAATGTCCTTCGCCTTGACGTGCACCACGTCGCCGCCCAGCGCCTCGATGCTGGCGATGATTTCCCGCTGAGCGCCTTCGCCGATCGACACCATCCCCACCACCGAGGCGACTCCCGCCAGTACCTGCTCCTGGCTGTAGCGCGAGGAGGCAAATACGATCACCAGACTGGCATCGCTGATCCCACCCCGGGCCAGCGCTTCGCGGGCGGCAATTGCGCCCGCCTCCCGCCCATCAAACGCTTTGCCTGAACCCACCCCTACCCGAATGGACATGGCGCCCCCCTACCCAGGATCCCCGGCTGCCGGCTGTGCGCCTTCCTGCGCTACCGGCACCGTGTAATGAAACGTGCTGCCCTTGCGCAGTTCACTCTCAAACCAGATGCGCCCACCCTGCAGTTCCACCAGGTTTTTGGTGATGTTCAGCCCCAGCCCGGTGCCGGGGGACTCGCGCGCTGCGCGGTCCTCGGATCGAAAGAACTTCTGAAAAATGCTCTTCTGGTCTTGTGGCGAGATACCAATGCCCTGATCTTGCACCAGCACGTGCAGCACCTGCGGGGCGCCGAGCGGATCCCGGCGATTGGCCTCCAGGGTAACGCGCACGGTTATTACGCTGCCCTCCGGCGAGTACTTGTGGGCGTTGCTCACCAGATTGGTCAAAATCTGAACCTGACGCACCTGATCCGCCCAGACCGGCGGCAGGTCGGGTTGTACGTACACTTGCAGCGATTGCCCCTTTGCGTCGAGCGCGGCCTTCGAGGAAGCCGCCACATCGGCCACCGCCGCATCGTAGGGAATGCTGGCGAACTCCAGGCGCATGTGCCCGGCCTCGATGCGCGAAATATCGGCCAGGTCCGAAACCAGCGAGGACATGCGCTCCACGTTGGTGCGGATGGTGTTAAGGAAATTACCCTGCATCTCCGAAACCGGCCCGACCGCTCCCTGCGCCAGCAGGTCGGCGTACCCCTTGATGGAAGTCATGGGGGTCTTCAGCTCGTGCGAAACAAACGAGACAAACTCGCTCTTGGCAATGTTGGCCGCGTTGACCTCGGCGTACAGGGTGGCGTTGGTAATGGCAATCGAGGCCTGATTCGCCAGGCGGGTGAGGAAGCTAAGGTGCTCCTTGTCGAAAGTGTAGGGCTGGTCATTCTCAACGATGATCACCCCCAGAGTCCGGCTCTCGCGGCGGATGGGCGTGGCGAGTTGGGAAAGGGCAAACGGGCGCAGCATGGGCTGCCCGCTTTCGGCGGTAATCTCCGGCAGCAGGCTACTCTCGCCGTCTTCGATCAACTGGCGCAACAAGCGCGTGTTGAGCGGCATAGGCTCCTGCCGGTACTGCTCCAGCAGCGGGTCGCAGCCGCGCGCTGCAACCAGCAGCAGCCCGCCCTCCACCACCCGGCCCACCACCCCGGCCTGCGCGTGGGTGGACTGCATGGCCCAATCCAGGGTGATGTCCATGGTGCGGGCGAGGTCCAGGCTCACGTTCAACTCGCGGGCAATGCGCTGCAACACCGAAAGTTCTTCCACGCGCTCGGCCAACGCCTGATCGGTGAGGGTGTACAGGCGGGCGTTCTCAATCGCAACAGCCGCCTGGCTGGCGAAGGCGGTGAGCAAAGCCTGGTCGTGCTCGGTGAAATGCGTGCCGTCGCGCTTATTGATCACCTCAATGGCGCCAATCAGCCGGTCTTTGATAATAAGCGGCGCCGCCATCAAGGCGCGAGTGACAAACCCGGTCTGCTGATCGGAGCCGCCGTACCAGCGCGGGTCGCGCTGCACGTCGTTCACAATCAACGATCGCCCGGTGGCTGCCGCCTCGCCGGCGAACCCGGCGCCCGACTTCAACCGTTGGCCCACCAGATCGGCGGCCACAGGCCCCACCGTCACGCGAAAAATCAGGTCGCCGGTATCCTGATCGGTCAACAGCAGGCTGCCCGCTTCCACTGCCAGAATGTCGGCAGCGCTGTCCAGTATGCGCCCCAGCAGCGGGTCCAGTTCCAGCGTGCTGGCCAGGCTCTGCGAGACCATGTTGAGGGTGGCAAGCTGGCGGGCGCGCTCATCGGTCTCGCGGTACAACTGCGCCTTGGTAATGGCGCCTGCTGCCTGATCGGCGATCGCTTGCAGGATTTTGAATTGCTCTTCGGTAAACGTTGAGCCGGCCTCGAAGGAGGCCAGCGCCACCACGCCCAGCGTGAGGTCGCCGGCATTGAGCGGCACGCCCATCCAGGCGTGGCAACGGTCGTCCAGCGGCGGCACGCCCCGCCTGCGACACTCCTCCACGTAAGCATCGGTGCGGATGGGCTGCCCGGTGCGCAGGGTCTCGGCGGTCAGTCCCTGCCCGGATGGCAGCGGCCGCCGCTCGCGCTCGGTCAGCCGCTCGTTTCCTTCCACGTAAAAGGCATAGTAGTGGCCGGTCTGGCCGCTCTCTTCCCCTTCGCGCAGAACGATGCGGAAGTTGCGCGTGTCCATCAGCTTGCTGGTCTGAGCGTACAGCAGTTCCAGCAGGTCGTCGTAGCCAATAGTGAAATTGACCGCCTGGGCCAGCCGCGAGAGCACGTTCAGCTCTTCTACCCGCCGCTCCAGGTCGGAGATCACTTGCACCCGCTCCACCGCCAGCGCCGCCTGATCGGCCAGCGACTCCAGAAAGCCCAGGCTCTCGCTGGTGTATGGCTCGCCGGAAAGCTTGTGCCCGAGGGCCAGCCAGCCGGAGAGGGCAGCCTTGCCCGGCAAGCCCACCAGCACCTCCGAGCCAAGCACCGCCAGGCGGCTGCGCTCGCGCATCAGGGCGGAGGGGATAGGTGAGTCAGGGTTGAAGTGCAGGGCGGCCCGCCTGTCGGCCAGATGCCGGGCCAGCGGGCTATCGGCCGAGAAACGCAGATCAGTAGTTGCGGCGCCCTCGCCCTGCCCGTTCGAGCCGCCGGGTCCCGCGTAGCCGCCATACGAGCGGCTGCTGGATTCGAAGAGAAAGATGTGCAGATGTTCCGGCTGGATGGTGTTTTCAATCTCCCGGCGCAGCAAAGCGACAATCTGGCCCAGGTCCACCGCCAGGGTCAGTTCGCGCCCGAAGGCCTGCAACTGCTGGCGGTAAGCCAGCGAGGTCCGAAAGAAAACCTGATTCACCAACCGCTGCAGCCGGAGGCGGACCGGGTTGAACAGCACTACCAGCAGCAGCACCAGCAGGCTGAGCAGGAAGGGGTTGGAGGCCGGCAGGAGCTGGCCGGAGATCAGGCTGGCGCCGGCCACCAGCGCCCAGTAGCCTACCGCGGCCAGGACGCCCAGCGCGGCATAGACCAACCCCTGGCCGATCACGTAATCGGTGTCTAGCAGCCGGTAACGCAGAATGGCGTACCCCACCGAGAGCGGGAATACGACCAGAGTCGGCAGCAATAACGCTGCGTTGAAGGGAATTCCCGGCTGAATCAAAATGGCCGCGAAGTACGAGAGCACCGGGGCGAAAGAAATCAGCGTGCCCAGCAAAATGATGCGCGTCTGCTCGCGCGCGATGGGGGAGGTCGTGGTAAGGCGGTGGTACAGCGTCATGCCCAGATACACCAACACGGCCAGGCCAGCAAAGATATACTCCAGCAACCACGCATCCGCGTAGGCAATCGGACGGGCAAAGTCGAACACGGCCCGCCCACCCCTCATCGCCAACCACACCCCGGGGGCAAAACCCAGCCAGCGCAGAACAGGGTAACGTTGCAGCCAATCCACCTCCTGCGGGAAGACCAGACTCAACGTGAGCAAGGCCGCGCCGCCCATCGCCAGCGACACGGTCCACACTACCGGGAAGGTGTGTGTGGTGTACAGGTCAAACAGGGTTCCCACGGCCAGGCCCACACTGGCGCAAAACAAGGCAAACGCGCGGCCGGCCATCTCATGCCGCCGCAGATAAAATACCCACAGACCAATGGCAAGGTAGCCCAGCCCGATCACGTACGGAATGATGAAGTACGTGAGCAGGTCTCCGAGGCTGAAGCGCTGCAGGGTCACCTCCACCTCGCGAGTCTGCCCGCTGCTCAGGTTGCGCAGTTGCAGACGGACCGGTTCACCTACCGAGCTACCCTCCAGCAAGACCGCCGCCGTGCGCGTGCTGCTGACAGTTACGCCGTTGACCCGCTGCAACTGCTCCGGGAAGCCGACCCCGGCCTGGAGCAGCGGCCAGCTCTGGCGCCCCACCCCGTTGAACACCAGCGTCTGCTCCATAAAGCCGCCGACGAACGGTTGGTTGATCCAGCGCAGGGCAAGCACCGGAGCAGCGACAAACACCAGCAACGCGACCGCCAACCAGGCCAGGGTCAGCCAGGTGGCAATCCGGTCCTGCGCCGGCGTCCCGGCGCGAGCGAGGTCTTGCTCCCCGAGGGTTTCTACGGTGGTAGCCATACGCGCAATTGTAGGCGCTGAAATGGCAGGATGCAAGCGGAGATTTGGTCAGGAGGGCCTACAACCCTGCGTACCGCGATCTCACCCCGTCGCGCCGGGCGCCGGTTTCACGGTATAATTTTCCTGCCGGCAGTGGGAGCTGACCGGCAAACCCGAGATCGTATCCGCGTAGTGCGGTGGGTCACGCCCCGCACTCCACACCCGAAGGTGAAACCTATGTCCGAACCCGAGCGCGTATTGATCGCCAAACCCGGCCTGGATGGTCATGACCGGGGGGCAAAAGTGATCGCCCGAGCCCTGCGCGACGCCGGTATGGAAGTAATTTACACCGGCTTGCGCCAGACCCCCGAGATGATCGCCGAGGCCGCTTTGCAGGAAGACGTGGACGTGGTAGGGCTTTCGATCCTCTCGGGGGC
>CAYZNA010000313.1:0-4841 GCA_964478665.1 uncultured Anaerolineales bacterium | reverse complement strand
CCCGTTTTTTCCCGTTTTCTTGTCCCCAGCCCCATACGCTCACCATTGTAGGCGAGGTGCGCGGGGACGTTTTCCACAAACGCCTGCGGGCTGCCCACTTCCTGCAAACGCCGCCTGCAATCGCCTTTGACCTCGCAACTCTTGACGACGCCGAGCGAGCCGGGGCGCGGTGGGTGCAAATCGAAGATGCCGACACCGGGCGAACCTTCCGGGCGGCGCTGGCCGTTGTCCGGGCGAGGGGCTTCGAACTCAACAGGGGCTTTGGCCGGCAACTGGCCCTGCCCCTCGCGGAATGGGCTACCGGTGGTGAGGGGCCGGCCACCCCCTGTCGGGGACCTTTGGCCGAGCAACTGCGGCTGTTCTAATGCTCCCCGCCACCGCCCCGCCCGCCACCTGTACCACCTCCCCCCCCTGGGTACTGGCCCTCACGCCAGTGCAACAGGCGGCGACCGAGTATCACGCTATGGGCCTGTCCATTGGACCGACAAAGCCGGCGAGTAAGTTTCCCTACCTGTGGCGGCGGCTGGTGGGCGTGCGCATCAACCCCGCCTATATCCCGGAACTGTTCGACAACCGGGCAGGCGTTTTTGTGATTGTGGGTGCAATCTCCGGGAACCTGTGCATTCTGGACGCCGATACAGAACGCGCCGCCCGCTTTCACGCCGCCGAGTTTGCCCGGCGCGGGTTGAGGCCGTGGGTGGTAAGCACGGCGCGTGGAAGGCATTTCTGGTGGCTATCGCCCGATGGGGAACTGGCAAACGTGCGCAACGAGAAGATGCCAGGCGGTGAGGCCGAACTGCGGGGCCACACCTGCTATTGCCTGGCCCCGCCCAGTGTGCACCCCTCAGGCGTGATTTACGACTGGCTGGAACGGGACGGGGACCGCCCGCCGGCCATTCCCCTGGCGGCGCTGGACTGGCTGCCCGTCACGCTGCGCAAACTTGCCCGGCGCAAGCCGGACACACCCACCCCGGCCCCGGATGACCCGCCCTCCGAGGCCACCCGTGACTTTATCGCCGCCGGTGCGCCCGAAGGCGAGCGACACGACCGCCTCTTTGCCGCCGCCTGCGACCTCGCCGGGAACGGCCACACCCTGGCCGGTGCGCGCGAACTCTTGACGCCGCCCGCCGAACGCGTGGGCCTGCCCCGGCGCGAAATTGAGGCAACTATCAACAGTGCGTTTTCCCGGCCCCGGACCCCCACCCCCACCCCCACCCCCACCCCGCCGGACTGGGTGCGTGCGCTCACCTGGGCGGACTCCCACCACTGGGCGCGGCTGGAAGCGAGCACCGCCGCCCGCCGGGTTGCCGTTTCTGCCGACACCGCCCGCGCTGTTTTCCTGGCCTGCTGCGAGCGGGCGAGAAAAGACCACCCCCGCGCCGTATTCCGCGCCAGCACCCGCGAGCTTGCCGAACTTGCCTCAGTGATGTCAAACACTGCCCACCGAGCGTTACTCTGCTTTGTGGCCGCCGGCTGGTTACGGCGCTGTGGCTATTCTAAGATGATGGGCGCCGGCCTGTTCGCCTTCGGCCAGCCCGTATTGTTGCAAATGCGATACAGTATTACCACTGGACTAAGTACTGTATCGTATTTGCAACAACTTGACGCCTTCGGGCGGGGTGCGCTCGCTCGTAGTGGTGCTCGAGTTTGGCGGCTGATACTCACCGAAGCCCTTGAGCCTGCGAAAATTGCGCGGCGCCTGAAATGCCACCGGAGCACTGTAGGGCGCGCGCTGGAGCGGCTGGCACAACACGGGCTGGCCGAACCTGCCGGGCGCGGGAAGTGGGCCGGCAACCCGGCGGGGGCCGACTTCCTGCGAACCGTGGCGGTGAAGTGCGGCACTGCTGGCCGGGCAGAGCAACGGAAGGCGCGGCACGCTGCGGAACGGGCCGAGGATGTCTGCCGGGCCATTCTGAGGCGTAAACGAAGCCTGGAGGCCGGCACATGATACCGCCCGACCTGCTGAATACTGTCACCGTGGGCGACTGCCGGACGCTGGCCGAACGGCTGCCGCTATTCGTGGGCGGGCCGGCCGGCTGGCAACAGGGCGCGCTGCTGGCGGAGGCCGTGACATGATAACCGAACCGCTGCGCTGCGCTCACTGTGGCCGGACGTTTGACGACCTGCTGGCCGTGACCCGCGCTGGCGGGAGCGTGCGCCAGGTGGGGTTGACCGTGTTTTTGACCTGCCCCTGCGGCCGGAAGTGGAGCCGGGCCGTGGGCGCTGCTGCCGCTGGCCGGCGACGTTATTGGGAGCATGACAGATGACCGGGCCGCTTGTGGCGCTGGCAGAACTGCGCTTGAGAGCCGGGCGCAAGGCGGGCGCATTGTTGCTTGAGCTTGAGCGGGACCAACCGGGAGATAAGGTGGTGGCAGCGAAGCTGGCAAATATGGAACAGGGTGGGGATAGACGCTCAGATCAAGCGGCAAATTTGCCACTTGATGCCATAAGCCAGCCAGAAGCCGCCGCCATGCTGAGTGTCAGTACGCGAGCTATCCAATCTGTCCGCGCGCCTGACATAACGCGAATGCTTGCGGCGCTGGCCGCCGGCGAGAGTGGGCCGCGAAGATAGGACCGAAGATGGCTAACGATGGCAACCTGACCCCCACCCAACGGCGTGCGATTGCGGCGCTGCTGGCGGAACGTGACACCCGTGCTGCTGCTGCTGCGGCGCGGGTTGGCTATCGCACACTCTGCCGGTGGCTGACAGAACCGGCATTCCGGGCCGAACTGCGGGCCTGCGAGGCGCGGGCCATTGATGGGGCCGTGCTACGCCTGGCCGAACTGACCGCCGAGGCCGTGGCAACCCTGCGGGCCGTGATGCTTGACCCCGACGCGGCGGCGGGCAATAAGGTACAGGCTGCCAACATTGCGCTTGCCCGGCTGCTTGACCTGCGCGCGGCGGGTGAATTAGAGGCGCGACTGGCCGCAGTGGAGGCGCGACTTGGCATTCCCGGATGACACCGGGACAGGTGTACTGGAGGCTGACATGGGACTACTCGCAAGACTTCGACGGGCCGAGCGGGTGGCGAGGCCTGCTGATAAGGCGGCATATTCGATATGGTTAGAAGATGCCGACGGGTTTTCGACCGGACCCGACGGCGAGAAAATGAGCCGTGAGGACTTCAAGCGGCTGCACCCCAACGCTATCAAATTGGAGTGGGGTGACGATGATGACGACAATACACCGGGACAGGTGTCACGCGAAGCGGTCCGGTAGTCCGGGCCGTTGTTTCCGGGAGTGACTTTCCGGGGCTAAAATCGCCTGATTTTCCGGGGGCGAAGTAGCCATAAGAATGACCTGTAGTGCCCGAAAAACGCGCTGCGGGCTTCCTGGGCCATCCTGGGCCATTCTAGCGCGCAAACGCCCACGGCGACGCCCCCCGGGGCCGTTTGCGCAAATGCGCGGCAGGGGTACAATTCTGGCATGACTGACACCGACTGGATTACCACGAAAGAGGCCGCCGAACTGACGGGCTACACCCCGGAGCACGTGCGGCGGCTGGTTGTGACCGGCAGAGTAAGGGGCCGCCGCTTTGCTTCTGTGTGGCAGGTTGACCGGCGTTCACTGTTGGCCTACAAAGAATTGGCTGAGAAGTCAGGAGCAAAGCGAGGGCCAAAGCCGGGGGCTTGACAGAGTGTGCTATAATGTCATTTGTCGGGCATTACTGACCCGATGAACGGGCCGCGCGCGGTGTTACTAACACCCCACGAGGCCCTGACCCCAACGCCGGTAAAGCGGCGGTAAGGCTGTCCAGATTTTACCACTTGCGGGCAGTCTGCCACCACCGGCGGGCTGCCCGTTTTGCTTCGCTTGCGGGCAACGGCGAGGGCCGGGGGCCGGGGTGCGTCCCGACCCTCGCCGGGGAGACTGACCGATGGCCGAAACAACTCACGACTTACTCAACGGCTATGCGATGCGCCTGACCGCCTGGAAGCGTGACGGTGAGCGGCGGCGCGGTGCGCTTATGACGTGGCATTACTCGCCGTGGGGCCTTGCGATGTGGGCCGTGGGGGCGCTGGCTGCATGGGCCGGGGGTGTGCTGCTGGCCTGGTGGGCCGGGGCGCCTGACTGGCGCTTGCCTGCGCTGGTGGGACTGGTACTCTCACCGCTGCCGCTGATAATCTTGCCACTGGTACGGGGCGCGGTGCGGGTAGAGGCGGACCGGCTGTACCAGCAGTGGCAGAGCTATTACGACCCCGACCCGCCACCCGACCCGCCCACCCTCCCGAAGGACACCGGGACAGGTGTGCCCGGCGAGGGTGTGCTGCGCGAGATGACGATTACCGACTCCGGCGGGACGCGGCGCGTTACGGCGCTCTCTGCGGCCGAGGCCGAAGATTCTGCATGGCGCAAAGCGGCGCTCGACTTCGTGGAAGCGTGGCACAGAGTCGGGAGCGTGACCATCCGGGCCATGACAGAGTCGGGCGCGGTGAGTGACCCCGACTGGCGGGCCATGACCGACCTTCTGGCCGGGGTGGGGGTGCTGTATAAGGCCGGCCGGCGGACTCACCCGCTTATGACCTTCGGCCAGGCGCGCGAACGGCTGCGGACCTCAGCACTCCCCCACCCCAGGGGACCGCCCCCGCGTGTGGTAATTCCCGCCCACAGGCCACACACACCGCAGGGACCACAGGCCACACAGGCCGGGGGGGTGTCATGACGCGCTTTATCGTGTTGGCCGGGGAATGGACCCCGGCGGACCTGGCGGACCCGTGGGCGCTGCAACTGGCGCGGGACCTCGCGCGGCTGGTACCACCTCCCGAACACCTGTCCCGGTGTGCCCCACCTGCCCCACCCCGGCCCGACCTGCTGCCAATTCTGACCCGGCTGCTGGACG
>CAYZNA010000312.1:0-4843 GCA_964478665.1 uncultured Anaerolineales bacterium | reverse complement strand
GACCTGTTCGCCATGCTGGAGCAACTGCTTCAACACGAAGAGTTCCCGCACTTCGACCCGGAGATGGTGCGGATGCTGGGTGTGTTCCCCACCTACTACCTTCAGTATTACTACGACCATCCGGGCACGCTGGCGAAGGCGCAGGCGGCGGCGAAGACGCGCGGCGAAACGGTGAAGGAAGTGGAAGACGCGCTGCTGCAGAAATACGCCGACCCCCATCAAGTGGTCAAGCCGCCCGAGCTGGCCCTGCGCGGCGGGGCGCGCTACTCGGAGGCCGCCATCAACCTGATCCTCTCGCTGACCCTCGACCGGCGCGACGTGCAGATCCTCGTCACCCGCAACGGAGGCGCCCTGCCCGACCTGCCGCCCGACGCCTCGGTGGAGGTCCCCTGCGTGGTGGGGGCGCACGGCGTCACCCCCCTGAGCATGGGGCCGCTGCCCGAGACCATCCGCCCGCTCTGCCAGCAGGCCACAGCATGGGAGAGCGCCACGCTCAAGGCCGGGGTGAGCGGCTCCCGGCCGGACGCCCTGTACGCGATGCTGGTCAATCCACTGGTGCCCTCGTTCGAGGTGGCTCGGGCGCTGGTGGACGAGATGCTGGAGGCCAACCGTGAATACCTGCCCCAGTTCTTTGGTGGTTGGTAATTGGTCCCATGACAAAGATTGACCTCTCCCACCCCGCCCCCGTTCCCGAGTGGCTGCGGGTTCCCCATCGCGACCCGCTCATCGGCGAGGGGCATCTGGAGCGGCAGTACGAGGAGATCGCCGACGAGGTCGTGCCGGCCATCCTGCAGGTGCTGCCCACCGGCAAATACACCCTCGGCCCGCACCTCGAGCAGTTCGAGCGCCAGTTCGCCGCCTACTGCGAGACCCGTTACGCCATCGGCATTTCCAGCGGCACCGCCGCCCTGCACCTTGCGCTGGAGGCGCTGGAGGTCGGCCCGGGCGACGAGGTGATCACGGTCAGCAACACTTACGTCGCCACCGCCTTCGCCGCCTCCTACTGCGGCGCGGCGCCGGTCTTCGTGGACGTGGACTCGCGCACCTACAATATGACCGCCGAGCTGGTGGCCGAGAAAATCACCCCGCGCACAAAGGCCATCATCCCGGTGCACCTGTACGGCCATCCGGTGGACATGGACCCGCTGATGACGCTGGCCGAGGGGCGCGGCCTGTGGGTGCTGGAAGACGCGGCCCACGCCCACGGCGCGCGCTACAAGGGGCGCCGGGTGGGTTCGCTGGGCCACATCGCCGCCTTCTCGTTCTACCCCGGCAAGAACCTGGGCGCCTACGGCGACGGCGGGGCGATCACCACCAGCGACCCGGCGCTGCACGAGAAGGTGCGCATGTTGCGCTACGTCGGCCAGCGGGTCAAGTTTGTGCACGAGGTGATCGGCTTTCAGGACCGGCTGGACGAAGTGCAGGCGGCCATTCTTTCGGTCAAGCTCAAGCGGCTGGACGAGTGGAACGCGCGGCGGCGGCGCCGGGCGGCCATCTACGACGAGATACTGGCCGAGACCCCGCTCACCCTGCCCCACGTGGCCGACTACGCCCATCACGTCTACTACTCCTACGCCACCCTGGCCCCGAGCGAGGCCGAGCGACGCGAGCTGATGCGCTACCTGTACGAGCGGGGCATCGGGACCTTTGCCATGTACCCCACCCTCGTCCCGCTGCAAGGGGCCTACGCTCACCTTGGCTACACCGAGGCCGACTTCCCGGTCAGCGCCCCGTACGCCCGGCGGGTGCTTAACCTGCCCATGTTCGAAACCTTGCGCGAAGACGAAGTGCGCCAGGTGGCGGAAGCCATTCTGGCGTTCTACGACCGGGCTGCCTGAGACGCGCCGATGGCCTCGCAGATGCTGGCGGAAATTCAGGAGCAGCCCCGGACGCTGGCGCGGCTGCTGGCCGAGGGCTGGCCGCAGGTCGAGGCCGCCGCCGCGGCCGCCCGCGCCGCCGGGGTTCGCTACGTGCTGATCGCCGCGCGCGGCTCTTCCGACAACGCCGCGCGCTACGGCAAGTACCTGTTCGGGGCGCTCAACCGGCTGCCGGTGGCGCTGGCTGTCCCCTCGCTCTACACCGTGTACCACACGCCGCCCCGCAGCGAAGGCGCGCTGGTGATCGGGCTGTCGCAGTCCGGCCGGGCAGCGGACGTCGCCGAAGTGATCCGGCAGGCCCGCGCGGAGGGCGCTGCCACCCTTGCCATCACCAATTACCCGGACTCGCCCCTGGGGCTGGCCGCCGAGCGCCACATACTGCTGCGGGCCGGCGAGGAGCGGAGCATCCCGGCCACCAAAACCTACACCGCCCAACTACTGGCCCTGGCCATGCTGTGCGCAGCGCTGGCGCCGGAAGGGCCAGCCCCCGATAGCGGCAATCGGGGGCTGGCGGAGCGCCGGGCGGAACTGGCGGGCGTCCCGCAACGGGCCGAAGAGGCCCTGAGCCTGCAACCGGAGATCGAGGCGGTGGCAGCCGCCTACCGCGACGCCCGGCATTTGCTGGTGATCGGGCGCGGCTTCAACTTCTCCACCGCCTACGAGATCGCCCTCAAAGTGGAGGAAACCTGCTACCTGCCAGCTTTGCCCTTCTCCTCCGCCGATTTCCGGCACGGCCCGCTCTCGCTGGTAGAACCCGGCCTGCCGGCGCTGGTGCTGGCCCCCTCCGGGCAGGTGCAGGCCGAACTGCTGGCGCTGGCCCGCGACCTGCGCGCCTGGGGGCCGCGCGTAATCGTGATCGGGGATGGGCTGCCCCCCGACCTGCCCGGCCCCCCCGGCCCGACCGGCGAAGTCCCAGAGAGACAACGACAGGGCGCAGCCGGGGCGGGCGACCACACCCTGCACCTGCCCCCCGGCACCCCGGAGTGGCTCTCCCCCCTGCCGCTGACCGTGACCGGGCAGCTCTTCGCCCTGGGCCTGGCCCGCGCCCGCCGGCTGGACCCCGACCGCCCGCGCCGGTTGCAAAAGGTTACCATCACCTATTGAGCTTGCAAGATGAAACGCTTTCACGGCATCCCCGCCTCGCCGGGCATCGCGCTCGCCCCGGCCTTCCTTTACCGCCCCGCCGACCTGACCGTGCAGCGCCGGGCAGCCGCCGACCCGCAGGCCGAGTGGGCGCGCTATCAGGCCGCGGCCGCCGCCGCCCGGCAGGAGCTGGCCGCTTTGCGCCAGCAGGCCGTCGCCGGGGGCCTGAGCGAGGCCGAGGCCGCTATCTTCGACGCCCATCAGATGATGCTGCGCGACCCGGACCTCGACGACGAGTTGCGCGCCGAACTGGAAGCCGGCGCCTCGGCTGAGGCTGCCCTGGAAAGCGTGTTCGACCGCAACGCCCGGGTCTTTGCCGCCATGCAAGACCCCTATTTTCGCGAGCGGGCGGCCGACTTCAACGACGTGGGGCGGCGGGTGCTGCGGCTGTTGCTCGGGGTGCGCGACGAGTCCCTGGCTGCCCTGACCGCGCCGGCGGTGGTGCTGGCCCACGACCTTGCCCCCTCCGACACCGCTCGCATGGATCGGGCGCTGGTGCGCGGCTTCTGCACCGAGGCCGGCGGCCGGCTCTCCCACACCGCCATCCTGGCCCGCAACCTGGGATTGCCGGCGGTGGTCGGCGTGGGCGCGGGCCTGCTGGAGGTCGAGGCCGGGGCGGAAGTGATTCTGGATGGGGAGGCGGGACTGGCGCTGGTGGACGCGGCGCCGGCCGCGCGGGAGGCGTATCGCCGCCGGGCGCAGGCCCTGGCCGGGGAGCGCGCCGCCGCCGTCGCGGCGGCCCACCAGCCGGCGGTCACCCGCGACGGGCGTCGGGTGGAGGTGGTTGCCAACGTGGGCCTGCCCGGCGAGGAGGCCAGTGCGCTGCAAGCCGGCGCGGAGGGCATCGGCCTGTTGCGCACCGAGTTCTTGTTCGTCGGGCGCCAGGTCGCGCCGGACGAGGAGGAGCAGTACCGGGCGTATCGTTCCATTTTGCAGGCCATGGGGCCGCGCCCGGTGATTGCGCGCACGCTGGACATTGGCGGGGACAAGCCGGCTGCCTTTCTGGCCTTACCGCACGAGGACAACCCCATGCTGGGCTACCGCGCCATCCGCATCGGGCTGGACCGGCCAGAGCTGCTGCGCACCCAGTTGCGCGCCCTGCTGCGGGCCGGGGCCGGCTGCAACCTCAAGATCATGTTCCCCATGGTGGCCACCGTCGAGGAGATGGCCGCGGCCCGCGCGCAGGTGGACGCGGTCCGGGCCGAGTTAACTGCCGGGGGCCAGGAATTCGCCTCCCCGGTGGAAATCGGCACCATGGTGGAGACCCCCTCCGCGGCGCTGCTGGCCGACCGGCTGGTCCCCTATGTGGATTTTTTCAGCATCGGCAGCAACGACCTGACCCAGTACACCCTGGCCGCCGACCGGGGCAATCCGGCGGTGGCGGCGTTGTGCGACTCGCTGCACCCGGCGGTGCTGTGGCTGGTAGAGATGGTGATCCGCGCCGCCCACGCCGGGGGCAAATGGGTGGGCTTATGCGGCGAGTTGGCCGGGGAACCGCTGGCCATCCCGGTGCTGTTGGGGCTGGGGCTGGACGAGTTCAGCATGGGCAGCGCCGCCATCCCCGGCGCGCGGTCCCTCATCCGGCAACTGTCGCTGGCGGAGGCGCAGTCGCTGGCGGCCGGGGCGCTGGCGCAGCCCGGCGCCCCGGCAGTGCGGGCGCTGGTACAGGATTGGCTGGCAAAACGTAGGGGCGACCCGGCGGGTCGCCCCTACCCCCCACCCCGACCGGCGAAGCGTAGGGGCGACCCGCCGGGTCGCCCCTGCCCCCCACGGAGTCGAACATGACAGAGAGCATCAAGCTGGCAGTGCTGGGGGGCAGCAGC
>CAYZNA010000311.1:0-4856 GCA_964478665.1 uncultured Anaerolineales bacterium | reverse complement strand
TTCGCGCCGCCTCCAACACCTCGCGATTAATGGGCACCCGCTCCAGGAAGGATCGGCGCAAAGCAGGGTCAGTGATTTTCCCGGCGCGCGCCATCACCAGGTCGTGGGCCGAGCGCAGGGCGGCGCGCGCGGCTTCGGCCTGCCCGTTGGCCTGCAAGACCTGGGAACAGATGAAATAGTCCTGCTGAGGAAACTCCGGCCCTTCACCCCGGCACTCGTCCAGGATGGCCATCGCCTGCCGGGCATGCTCCAGCGCCTTTGGGGTATCCCCCAGGGCAAGGTGCGCGGCGGCGAGGGTCGTCAAATCGGCCGTCGTCCGTAAACGCATCCCCAATTCCTGCCGCATCCCCAAAGCGGCCTGCGCGTGCTCGATGGCCGGCGCCGGTTTGCCCGCTTGCAGGCTGACGGCGCCCAGGTAGCTGAAGAAACTGGAGACCAGGTATTTGTCGGCCTCGGCCTGGGCGAGCGCCAGGCCCTCGGCCAGGAGTTTTTCGGCGGCCCCCAGGTCACCGTGATCACGCATTACCAGGCCCAGGCTGGACAGCAGGTAGGCCTGGCCCGCTTCGTCGCCGATCTCCCGGCTCAAATCCAGCCCGCGCCGCAAACAGTCCTCGGCTTGAGCCCAATCGCCGAGCTCCTGGTAAAGAATCCCCAGCCCATTCCAGACGTTGACCTCCTCCCAGCGGTTGCCCGTCGCCTGCTGGATGGCCAGCGCCGACCGAAAGTGCTTTTCGGCCTGGCTGTAATCCCCCGCGTCAACGCTGACCTGGGCCAGGCTGATCAAGCCCTTCCCCTCCCCCGCCCGGTCCCCAATCGTCTGCCAGATCGCCAACGCCTGCTGATAGTGAGCCAGGGCTTCGGCGAAATGGCGCTGGTAGTAGGCCACGACCCCCAGGCTGTTGAGCGCCTCCGCCTCCTCTTTGCGGTTGCCGTTTGTGCGGCATAACTGTAATGCCTGCTCGTAACACGCCCGCGCCTCCTCGAAGCTCCCCTGCTGGCGGTGGACGATGCCTAATCCATTGAGAGCCTGGGCGAAGGCTTGCGCTTCTTCCGGCGCATAATCCGCATAACCCTGGAACAGACTCAATGCCTGCTGATGCCAGCCTTTCGCGCGCTCGTAGTCGCCCTGCCGCCGGGCGATCTGGCCCAGTTGGGTCAGGGAGTTGGCCTCGCTCACCTGGTCAAATTGATCCCGGGCGGCGGCCAGCGCGCGCTCCGCGGCGGTCTGCGCCTGGGCGTAGTCGCTGACCGCTTCGTAGTATTGAGCCCACAGGTAAGCGACGTCGTAGGCGGGCGCGTCCGGCATCGCCTCCAGCGCACGCAGCGCGGCCTGTTCGTCGCCGCGCCGCCCCAGCGTGTGCAGCACGTCCACCTGTCCTTTGCGCCACTCCCAGCGTTCGTCCAGCGCCAGGGCCTGCCCGTAATAGTTCAGCGCGGTCTCGTTGGCATAGTCGCGCTGCGCTTTGCGCGCCGCCCGGTCCAGGTAGGTCAGCGCTTTGTCCCGCACGCCGGCCCGGCTGAAATGATAGGCCAGCCGCTCGACCGCGCCGGGCCGAATCTTTTCGAGCGCGGCGCCCGCCGCGCGGTGCAACGAGCGCTGCTGCGCCTCCAGCAGAGTCTCGTACACCACTTCCTGGGTGATGCTGTGCTTGAACAGATAGGCCGCGCGCGGCGGCGCCGTCTCCAGCCGGGCAAAGTCGCGCTTCTCCAGCGTCTCCAGTTGAGCTTCAAAGGCCTCCCGCCCCGGATAAGCGGGGTGGATGCGGGCCAGCAAATCCAGCTCAAACAGGCGGCCGATCACGCTCGCCGCTTTCAGGGAGAGTTTGTGCGCCTCCGGCAGGCGGTCCAGGCGCGAGAGCACTGCGCCGTGAACCGAGTCGGGGATGCCCAGTGACACCGCCGAAAACTGCGCGTTGGGGGCCAGGGCATATTCCCCGCGCGTGGAATCTCCGGAATACTGCGCCAGGCAGTTCGCGTCGCGCAGCGCATTGACCAGCGGCGCCGAAAGCCACCACCCGCCGTCGGGCCGTTGAACCAGGCGCCCGGCCTCGCGCAGGGCAATCGCCAGCTCCTCGGCGAAGAACGGGTTGCCCTGCGCCTGGGCCTCGATCAAAGACAACGCCAGCGCCGAGGGCTGGCCCTGCAGCCGATTGGCGACCAACGCGGCGATCCCTTCCGGCGGAAGCTCGTCCAGTTCGAGCCGGTGCTGATGAGGCAGGCGGTCGAGGTCGGGCAAGAGCGGCTTCGCCTCACCCGGGGACGGGCGCTGGAGTAGCAGCAGCAGGATCGGCGACCGGGCGATGGCGCGGCTCAGGGCGAGGGTCAGCCCGAGCGAAGCCTCGTCCATCCAATGCGCGTCTTCGATAAGCAGCAGCAGCGGCTGCCGGCGGGCATGGGCCTGCGCGATCTCCACGGCCAGCGCGAAGAGCGCCTCCTGCCGCAGGCGCGGGTCGAAGGCCGCCGTGGTGGGGTTGTCGGAGATGGGCAGCCCGAGCAAATCGCCCAGGAGAGGCAGGCGCACGCGCCAGCCGGGATTGATCTGGTCCACTGCCGCTTCCACCTGCGCGACCTGGCGCGCCGTGGCCGCCGCCGGGTCTTCGCCCGCCGGGGCCTCGTCGCTCAGGGCTAACAGCGCGCGGAAGACCGGCCGCCACGGGGCATAAGCGGTGTCCTGCGTCGTGCTCTGGCACGCGCCGACATACGCCTGCGCTCCCCGCGCGACGGCCCGCACGGCAAGCTCGGCGGCGAGGTGGCTTTTGCCCACGCCCGGCTCGCCTTCCAGCCGCAGGATTTGGCCCTCGCCGCGCAGCGCGCGCTCCAGGACTTGCGACATTCGCGCCAGCTCCGCTTCGCGCCCGACGAGGGGGTTGGCGAACGAGGTGAGGGAGCGCGGCGCTCCCCCCTGGCGCCAACCCAACACCAGGGAGACTGGCACAGGCGCCGGCCGCCCCTTGACGGCAATCGGGCCGACGAATTGGCATTCACAGCGCCCGGCCGCGACCTCGGCAATGTGCTGGCTCGCCAGGATCTGCCCCGCTTCCGCCTTGCCCATCAGCCGCGCCGCCAGGTTCACTTCGTTGCCCAGCACGCCGTAGGTGCGGCGCGTCGCGCCCCCGTAGGCGCCCGACCAGATGCGCCCCTGGCTGAGGCCCAGCCGCACATCGCAGATGAAGCCCAGCGGCGGCGGCGGCGATCGCAACTCCAGCGCGACGGCCACGGCCCGCTGAACGTCGTCGTCGTGGGCCAGCGGCGCGCCGAAAGTCGCGTACAGGTAACTCCCCTTGTCGCCGATGACGACTTGCAGCAGCGCGCCTTCGTGGCGGGTGATCGCGCCCTGCGCCCAGCGGATGAACGCCTCCAGCTTTTTGCCCGCCGTCTCGTCGTGGTCGTAATCTATCCCGCCGAAATTGAGAAAGAGAATCACCGCCGGGCGGATCTCGGCCAGGAATTCGCTTTTCCCGGAGCGCAGCCGCTCGTAGATGGGCGGCAGCAGCCACGGGCGCGCCTGCGCCTCGGTCAGTTCGGCCAACGCCGGCCAGGGGGCGGCTTCCACCGACCTTGATAACCCCGACACCACGGCGTAGAGACGCCCCGGTGGGGCGTCTCCTGCCACCACGAGAGGTTCCAGCGGGAGACGTTCCACCGGAACGTCTCTACCCGGTGGGGTATGTCCGCCCGCCGGTTCGTCGGCCCCGCGCCACCCGGCAATGTGCAGAAGATCGCTCAATTGCGCGGCGGCCTCGGCGTCGAGCACGACCTCGCCTTTTTGCGCGTGCTTTTCAGCCGCCGCCATGCGGTCGAGCGTCGTCCCGGCCAGGATGTCCATGAGCTGGATCTGCGGGTCGCCCACGACGAAGCGCCGGGCTGGACCGGAGGCCACCGCCGCCTTCAGGGACATGGAGACCGTCTTACCGGAGGAAGTTTTGACGTGAGCAAACGGGCGCATGGCCTCCTGCATCGCCAGGGCGCAGGCAGTAGCCCGGAACGCTTCGCGTGAATTATGAAAGATGAAGGATGAATCTTCTTCATCCTTCACGCGAAGCGTTCCGCCTTCATCCTTCTCGTCGAACCAGCAGGTGATGGCGTCGCCCGCAAAGCCGATGACGCTGCCGCCGAAGCGGTCCACCTCGGCAATCAGCGCGTCGTAGATGAGGTTCAATTGTCGGGTCAGTTCTTCCGCGCCGCGCTTGGGGTCGAGCTCTTTAACCAGCGCATCGGCGAGCGGGGTAAAGCCGGAAATATCGGCGAAGAGGGCCGCGCCGCGCGTCCGCTCCGGCAGGTCTGCGCCGCGCGCCAGGGCCTGGCGGCGATCCATAGGGATGTACGTGCTCAGCAAATCCATCGCTTCCTGTTCGGGGGCTTAATAGGAGGCCCGTGTCCCCATAATTGTAACCCATTGATAAGCTGAGGGCACTGCTCTATATCCCTGTGACCTGCGTCGTGGGCGACGCGGCGAAGATGGCGGGGTATCCGGCGAGGGTGAGGTGAAGGGTGAAAGTTTATTTGCGTTGTGACCGCACAGGACTATAATCCAATGCCTATAGAAGAGAAAATGCTATGACCGTCGAGGAACTCTACCTCCAGCAAATCCGCACCTTGCCCATCGAAGCCCGCTTGCGGCTGATGGCCCTCATCGCGCAAGACCTGACCGCTCAGCCCCTCCGCCCCAAACGCCGCATCACAGAACTGCGCGGGTTGGGCAAAGAACTCTGGCAAGGGGTTGACGCCCAGGCCTACGTAGACAACTTGCGCCGCGAGTGGGACCATCGCCCGTGACTGATTTGCTCACCGCGCTCGCCGCAGGCTGCTAAACCTTCCTCACCAATGACGCCGCCCTCAAGCGCGTGACCGCTCTC
>CAYZNA010000310.1:1733-4862 GCA_964478665.1 uncultured Anaerolineales bacterium | reverse complement strand
TTCCTCATGCTCCGCTGGCTCATCAACAACATCGGTTCCCTGCTGCTGGCCTTTGTCATGGCCGTGGTGGTGTGGGTGGTCGCCGTGTTGGGCCAGGACCCGGAACGGACCGGGGTGTTTCCCCAGCAGGTGCCGGTCAAACTGGTGGGGCTGTCCGCCGAAATGCAACTGGAGGGCGACGTCCCCGCGCGGGCCGATGTCACCATCCGCGCCCCGCAAACGATCTGGGATTCGCTCTCGGTCAACCAGTTCTCCGTCATTGCCGACATCTCCGCGTTGCCCCCCGGCGGCCCGTACACCGTCCCGCTGCAGGTCAGCCTCCCGGTGCGCAGCGTGCGCATCCTGGGAGTCTCGCCGGACCATGCCACCATCACGCTGGAAGAACTGATTACCCGCAGCATGTCCATCGAACTGCAGGTACAGGGCGAGCCGGCCACCGGCTATCAGGCCGCCGCCCCGATCATCACCCCGAAGAACGTTGAGATCGGCGGTCCGGCCTCGCTGGTCAACCAGGTGACCCGGGTCACGGCCCAACTCAGCCTGCAGGGAGCGCGGGGCGACGTGGATGAAACCCTCGGTCTGACCCCGCTGGACGCCGCCGGGCGGCGTGTGACCGGCGTCAGCCTGACGCCCGAGAGCTTCAACGTGAAAATAGCCGTCGAACAACTCGGCGGCTACCGCGACGTGGCCGTCAGCATCAACATTACCGGCACCGTGGCTTCCGGCTACCGCATCACCAACATCACCGTGGCTCCGCCGGCTGTCACCCTGTTCTCCGCCGACCCGACCGCGGTGACCCAGATGCCGGGCTTTGTAGAAACCGAGCAAATTGACCTGACCGGCTTGACCGACGATCTGGAGGCGCGCGTGCCGCTGGCGCTGCCCGCCGGGGTGCGCGTGGTGGGCACTGAGCCGGTGGTCACCGTGCAGGTCAGCATTGCCGCCATCCTCTCCAGCCTGACCATCCCGCGCGAGGTGGATATCAGCGGGCTGGGTCCCGACCTCGTCGCTGTGGCCTCGCCTGAAAAAGTGGACGTGATCCTCTCCGGGCCACTGCCCACGCTGGATGCGCTCAAACAGGAAGACGTGCGGGTCTTCCTCGACTTGCTGGGTCTCGACGTCGGCACCCACCAGGTTACCCCCACCGTGGTTGTGATTCCCACTGGACTGACTGTGGAGACCGTCCTCCCCGCCACCATCGAAGTGACCATCACCCCCGCCCCGACCCCCACCCCCGGACCCTCTCCCACGCCCGGCCCCGCTACGGCCACCCCGACCCTGACCCCCAGCCTCACCCCCGGCCCGACCCCGACCCGTACCCGCGGCCCGACCTATACCCGCACCCCCAGCCCCCCTACGGCCATCCCGACCGAGACGCCCACCCCGCAGCCGCGCTAACCCGGACCCCCATGGCCAATCCTCTCGTCGCAATCGTCGGACGGCCCAACGTGGGCAAGTCCAGCCTGTTCAACCGCCTGGCCGGCGAGCGCCTGGCCGTGGTGAACGACACCCCCGGCACCACCCGCGACCGGCTGATTGCCACCAGCGACTGGCGCGGCCTGACCTTCGACGTGATGGACACCGGCGGCATTGACCCCTCCACCGGCGGCCCCGGCCACAAAGGCCAGCCACTCTCGCTGGACTCCGCTGAGTACATCGGCCAGATCCGCGCCCAGGCCGAATACGCCATCCACGCCGCCGACGCGGTGATCTTCCTCACCGAAGTAACCGCCGGCGTGACCGCTGCGGATCACGAAATCGCCGCCATGCTGCGCCGCCGGCCCCCGCTTGCCGAAGGTATCGGGGGCCGGCAGGCCGGCGGCCGCCCGCCCGTTTTTCTGGCCGTCAATCGCTGCGAAAACGAGGCCCGCCGGCTGGAGGCGCTCGCCTTCTACGAGCTGGGCATGGGCGACCCGCACCCCATCTCGGCGCTGCACGGGATCGGCGTCGGGGACCTGCTGGATGCCGTGGTCCCCGCCCTGGCGCAAGCAGATTCCGGGGAGGCAGAGCAGGACGAGCGGGTCAAAATCGCCATCGTGGGCAAGCCCAACGCCGGCAAGAGCAGCCTGCTCAACCGGCTGCTGGGCGAGGAGCGGGCCATTGTCAGCGAGATCCCCGGCACCACCCGCGACGCCATTGACACCGACCTGGAATACGAGCACATCCCCATCACGCTGATAGACACCGCCGGTATCCGGCGGCGCGGCAAAATCGCCCCCGGGGTGGAGCAATTCAGCGTGCTGCGGGCCATGGGGGCCATCCGTCGCGCCGACGTGGCCCTGCTGGTAGTGGACGCGCTCAGCGGTGTGACCGCGCAAGACACCCACATTGCCGGCTATGTGCTGGACGAAATGAAGAGCGTGGTGATTGTGGTGAACAAGTGGGATGCGCTGGAGAAGGACCAGCACACGATGGTGGAATACACCCGCAGGGTGCGCCAGCAGTTAAACTTTCTGGACTACGTGCCGGTGCTGTTCATCTCGGCGCTGACCGGCCAGCGGGTGGATCAGGTCTTGCCCACCGCCCTGCAGGTGCAGGAAGAGCGCCTGACGCGCATCTCCACCGCCGAACTCAACCGGCTGGTGCGGGAGGCGGTGGCGCGGCATCCCCCCCCTTCGCGCGCCGGGCGGCAGCTCAAAATCCTGTACGCATCACAGGTACGCACCGACCCGCCGACTTTTCTGTTCCACGTCAACGACCCCAAATTGGTGCACTTCACCTACGAGCGCTATCTCGAAAATCGGCTCCGGGAGGTGTATCCCTTCAGTGGCACGCCGCTGCGCTTCTCGTTCCGCAAGCGCAACGAGTGAAGCCTGAGGCGAGCCGGCGGCGCCACGCCCCGCGACCCCGCCCGCATCGCCGGAGCGAACTTACCCGCCGAATTACACACGGTTCACATTTCTGGGGGATAATTGCGGCGTTGCTCTGTATGCCTTGAGGAGGAATTCCATGCGCCGGCTGACCCTTGCTTCGATATTACTTCTGGCCGTGCTTGCCGCAGCCTGCACCCGCAGGCGCCGCTCCGGCGTCTCCCCCATCCCGGAGACGCCTGCCCCGGCCGGGACCCTGGCCGCGCCGGCCGGGGCAGCCGGCGCGCCCGGCGCCAATCCCCTTGGCCTGCTGCTCAAT
>CAYZNA010000310.1:0-1723 GCA_964478665.1 uncultured Anaerolineales bacterium | reverse complement strand
GGTGGCCCGCGCGCTGGGAGTGAGTTACCTGCGCCCGGTCAGCGCCATCATCATGGAAGGCTGGAACGGCGCCTGCAGCCAGTGCGAAATCGCCCGCCAGATGGGCCTCAAGCTGATTCTGACCGTGCGCACCAACGGCGGCGGCATTGGCAACCCCAGCTCGCCCCCGTCCGATCTGGAGGCGTACAAGCAAGCGCTGGGCCAGATTCTGGACAAGTATTCGCCGGAAGTGCTGGCGGTGGAAAACGAGGAGAACAGCAAGATCTTCTACACCGGCACGCCCGAGGAATACGCCGTCGAGCTAAAAGCCGCCTGTGAGGTCGCCCACAGCAAGGGCATCAAGTGCACCAATGGCGGGCTGGTGAGCGCCGAGGTGGCCTTGCTGGTCTGGGATTGGATGATGGCGCAGAGGGGCGCCGATGTGGCCTGTTCGTTTGCCCGGCGCGCGCTGGAAAAGCAGTACTCGGACGAACTGTGCCAGGCAGGGTCGGTGGAACGTCTGTCAGCCCGCGCCCGGCAGGTGCTGGAGAAAGGCCGCACGCTGATGCAGGTGTATCGCAGCGCTGGCATGGATTACATGAATTTCCACTGGTACATCAGCGATCCCGAGGCGCTGGGCGAGGCGGTGGCCTTCTTGAAGGCAACCACCGGGCTGCCGGTGATGACCAACGAGATCGGCCAGCAAAACGAGGATCCGGCCTTCATCCAGCCGCTGCTGCAAAAGGCGGTAGACCTGGGCTTGCCGTACATTGTGTGGTACAGCGTGGACGCGCCCAAAGCGCGCTCGCTGTACAATTCGGACGGCTCGCTGCGCCCCGCCGGCCAGCAATTCCAGGCCTACATTCAGCAGCGTTACAAATGACTGGCGGCTTCCCGGAAGGACACCGGGACGGTGTGAGTGTCCCGGGGGATTGCCCCAATGCCCGCCCTTCTCATGCTCGCTGATAATGCCCTCATGGCTTGCCCTGGCCCTCTGGCTGGCGCCTGCCTCACACCGCGTACACCTTCAGCACCTCATCCCCATCCCGAAGGACACCGGGACAGGTGTAGTGGTTGATCACCTTCACCGCGATCCTGCCGGTCGTGGGCGGGTCGAACGGGTAGCTCCGCGTCGAGTACAACGCCGACCACGCCGCCTCGTCAATCTCGGCCCGCAGAGCGCGCTTGAGGCGGTCATACGGCTCGTCCGCGCCGGCAGCACCGTCAACGCCCCGTAGCGTTTCGCCTCGTCAGAGACATGCGGATCGAAGGCAAAACCGCACACAACCAGCAGGTCAAAGGTTGCACCCTCTACGGGCTGCAGGACCGGCATCCCCATGCCGGTCATTCCCGCGCAAACGGGCGCATGGAATGGGCGCATGGGGATGCGCCCTCTACGGGTTTCTCGGGGGGGCGCATGGGGATGCGCCCTCTACGGGCTGCAGGACCGGCATCCCCATGCCGGTCATTCCCGCGCAAACGGGCGCATGGAATGGGCGCATGGGGTTGCGCCCTCTACGGGTTTCTCGGGGGGGGCGCATGGGGCACCCTCTACCCCGAAATCGCCTTCAGCAACCAGCTTTCAGTATCCGCGTTCGGATCGAGGGTTCGCTAACGTCACCGGGCGCCGGGCGCCGGTTGTTCGATCCCGCTTTCAGTATCCGCGTTCGGATCGAGGGTTCGCTAACTACCCCCCCCCACTTCCTCCCCGGCCTGATGGCCGCTTTCAGTATCCGCGTTCGGA
>CAYZNA010000309.1:3091-4889 GCA_964478665.1 uncultured Anaerolineales bacterium | reverse complement strand
GACCGGGCCGGGGGGTCAGGTCCGGTCGGCGATAGTAAGTTATGCGGTATTGCCTCTTTTCCTTTCCCGACCTGCTGATGCAGGTACTCACCAACCTGCTCACCAACGCCATGAACTACACGCCCTCCGGCGGGCAGGTCACGCTGTCCACCGGGCAGACCGCGGCCAACGGCCAGTGGTGGATCACCCTTTTCGTGACCGATACCGGCGTGGGCATTCCGCCGGAAGAAAAAGAGCGCCTGTTCGAGCGCTTCTTTCGCGGACAGGCCAACCGCCAGACCGGCGCCCCCGGCACCGGGTTGGGGTAGCCATCTGTCACGAGATTGTGGTGAAGCACGGGGGAAAGATTACGGTGGAGAGCGAGGCGGGGAGGGGGAGTACGTTTGCAGTATGGCTGAAACCGGCCGGCAAACTGCCGGCCTATTCCAGTGTGAGCAGCGCGTAAAACTGGCTGGCGCTGCTGGAAATGCGAGACGGGCAGCGATCGCATTGGCGTGGCGTTTCATGGCGGCGATCCGTTCGGCAGAGGGAGAAAGCACCTCACCTGTGCTGGCATCTACATCTACCGAACCGATGGTGGCAACCTGGCCCAGACCGGGAAGATGGAGACAGCCTGGCACTCGCCACACCGGTCGCTGGCCCAGAACCAGCATGGGCACGCCCGCCAGTGCCATCAGAGTGACATCACCGGCAAAGAAACCGCTGGCGCGCCGCCGGGCCAGAACCGGCGACACGGCCACCTTGCCGTCAAAATGTGCGTCCAGATGGAGCAACCCGCTGTCCGGCCAGGGTTGCTGAACTTCCAGCACGACTTGATACATCGCCGTCTCCATTACTGGATTGTACTTCTGCGTGGAAGAAAAGGCAACTCAGTACAGGTAGAAACCTCTGCCGGTCTTCCGGCCCAGCAAGCCGGCCTCCACCATCTTTTGTTGGATGGGGTGCGGGCGGTATTTCGGGTCCTCGAAGAAGGCGCGATAGGTAGATTGAGTGACGGCAAAGTTCACGTCAACCCCGATCAGGTCCATCAGTTCGAACGGCCCCATGCGGAAGCCGAGGGTTTTCAGCAGCCGGTCAATGGTGGGCACGTCGGCGGCGCCCTCGCCCAGCAGGCGCAGCGCCTCGCCGTAAAACGGGCGCGCCACCCGGTTGACGATGAAGGCCGGGGTATCCTTGCAAACCACCGGGATCTTCCCCAGTTCGCGCACGAAAGCCAGCCCGGCCTGCAACGTTGCCTCGGAAGTCCGGTCCCCGCGCACCACTTCCACCAGTTTCATCAAAATGGGCGGGTTGAAGAAGTGCAGCCCCAGCACCCGGTCGGGGCGGCCGGTGGCGGCGGCCAGCGCGGTGATGCTGAGCGAGGAGGTGTTGGAGGCCAGCAGGGCGCCCGGGGCCAGCAGTGCGTCGAGGCGGGCGAACAGGTCGCGCTTCAGGTCCAGGCTCTCCGGCGCGGCCTCGACCACAAGGTCTGCCCCGGCGCAGGCCTCCAGTCGGGCGGTGGGGGTGAGGCGGGCGAGGGTGGCGGCAGCGGTCTCCGGCGCGGTTCTGCCCAGTTCCACCCCTTTCTGAAGAGAGGCGCGGATGCGCTGCAAGCCGGCGGCGGCAATGCTTTCCAGAACGTCGTACAGGATGACGGTCTTGCCCGCCAGCGCGCAGACCTGCGCAATGCCCGCGCCCATCGTCCCGGAGCCGAGGACGGCGACGGTTTGCATGACTGTTCCTCACCCCCTATCCGGCTACGCGTCGTATTCCGCGCCGAGGAATACCAACTGGTTTCGCAATTCATCCGCCGAAAAGA
>CAYZNA010000309.1:0-3081 GCA_964478665.1 uncultured Anaerolineales bacterium | reverse complement strand
GTGGGGGTATCCAATCAGAACGATGATGCCCCAGTGCTCGCGCCCGCCTTCCAACCAGGCGGCATGTTGGCCAACAAAATGCCGGACGTTGTGAGTTACCAGCGCCCGCTGCTGACCGGCAGCGTACGCCAGTTGGGTCAGGTCGGCTGCTCCTTGAAGGCCAACTTCCAACGTTGTCTTTACATCGTAACCTTGCTGGCGGAGTGCTTCTGCCAGGCGAGCGTCGGCGTCCTCGTCGAAGTGCAGGCGGACAGTGGAGGAGCGGCGTTCCGCTGGCACAACTATCGCCCGCCCTCAGCACGAACAAGGGCCACTCCGTCCGTTACCCGCCGGGCTTTCATCCCCAGACTGGTGAGCACCTGTTCGGGCTGTGCTTCCTCAATCAGCCGTTTGATCTCAGCCAGATGGTCGTAGTAATACGAGAAGGCGTCGTAGACCTGGGCGGCGGTCAGGTGCGGCAACGCATCCAGAATCGCCTCCACCGACTGCCCTGTTTGCGTCCGCTCGATAATGTGGCGCACAGAGACGCGCGTGCCGCGAATGACCGGCTCGCCGCCGCTGATGTCCGGGTGGCGGACAATGCGAGGGTGCTGCTCCTCCGCCTGCCTGACCAGAGCATTGTAATCCTCGTAGCGAACCAGAACGGCTTTCGGTTGGCTGTATTGGGTAACGAAATACGGCTCGCCGGTTGTTTCCAACGCGGAGAGCACGTCCTTAAGTCGCTGCCGTATCTCACTGACCGGGATAATGTTGACCGCCATCGCGCACCTCCGTGCGTGTCTATTGTACAACAGAAGAACGCACGGGGGGCTATTCGCCGCGAAAGACGGGCGGACGCTTCTCCAGAAAGGCGGCTACCCCCTCGACGTGATCGTAGCTGCGCCCGGCGATGTCTTGCAACTGGCCCTCGTAATCCAGCGCCTCGTCCAGCGAGAGAGTGAGGGCGCGGTTCATGGCCCGTTTGGTCAGCCCGAAGGCTTTGGTCGGCCCCGCTGCCAGCCGCACAGCCAGTTCGCGGATCGCCCCGGCCAGTTCCGCGTCGGGGACCACCCGGTTGACCAGCCCGCGCTGGAGGGCCTCGGCGGCAGACATCGGCTCGTTGGTGTACGCCATTTCCAGCGCGCGGGCCAGCCCCACCAGTTGGGGCAGAAAGAAACTGGTCCCCGAATCCGGGGCGAGGCCGATGCCGGCGAAGGCCATCACGAACTTCGCGCTCTCGGCGGCGAGGCGCAGGTCGCAGGCCAGGGCAATGCCCAGCCCGGCCCCGGCTGCCGCCCCGTTGATGCCGCCGATAACCGGCTTTTCCAGCCGGCGCAGCCGCCGCACAATGGGGTGATAGGTGTGCTCAAGGTGTTCGCGGAAGGAGAAAGTCTGCGGCCGGCCGGAGATGGCTGCCACGTCCTGCCCGGCGCAGAACACGTTGCCACACCCGGTGAGCACCAGACAGCGCACCGCCGGATCGCGCTCGGCCGTCTTGAGCGCCTCCAGCATCTCGGCCGCCATCTGGTCGTTGAGGGCGTTGGCTCTGGGCCGGTTGAGGGTGATGGTAAAAACGCCGTCAGTAAGGTCGGTGAGGATGGTTTCGTAAGGCATCGGGACTCCGGGTGTCAATAGCCTTCAGCCAATCTTCCACAATCTCCCACAGCACCTCTTCCACCCGCACGTTTTCCACGGCCTGCCCCGGCTCGAGGCCGATGAAGTCGTATTCCGGGTCGTTGGTGATATCGCTGAGGGTGAAGTAGGTGCTGGCCAGACGATAGCGGCGGGCCGGGTCGAGCGGCTGGCCGTCTACCGCGCATTCCAGCAATCGCTCGCCGGGGGACAGCGAAAGGTCGTAACGCAGGCGCGCGTTGGCGGAGGCCGCCGGGTGGCCGAGGGGCGGCTCATTGCGCTGCGGGTTGAAGGACTCGGCCACGTACTTCGAGGCCAGCATTTGCTCCAACATGCGCCGGATTTGCGCCCCGGAAACCTCAGCGGCGGAAACGTGGGTGGAACCGGGCAGGGCGTGGTACAGGTCGCGGCGGGTGAGCGGGCCGGCGTTGAGCGCCCGGTGCACGAAGCCGCCGAACAGGATGGCGAGGTCGGCGCGGCAGATGTCGCGCAGGGCTTCGGCCACCCACGCGGCAGCCGGGGAGGGGCGGTCGGGGTAGTGGGGCAGGTCGGCGGGCAGCGAGCCGAGGCGGGTGTCGAGCAGCCGCCCGGCCTCCTCCCGCACCAGTTCCAGCATGGCGGCAATGGTCGGGTCGGGGGGGACGCCGTCGGTGGAGTGGAGGCTGTAGCGGTGGTCGAGCACGCGGCCCGTGTCCAGGTCGAGGGTCAGGTCCAGTTGTCCCAGATAACGTCCATAGTCGCCGGCCTGCACGATCAGGGTATCGCCCGCGAGGAGGGGCTGCTCCAGTGTCCGGTGGCTGTGGCTGCCCACAATCACGGCCATCTCCGGGCAGGTGGCGGCGGCCATGTCATCGGTGAAGTCGTTCGGGTTGGCCCATTGCGCTTTTTCTTCCGGCGGGGACCAGCCGAGGTGGGAGAGGAGGAAGATGGTTTTGAGGCCCTGCTGGCGCAGCGCGGCGACTTCCGTTTTGAGGATGGGCAGCGGGTCGGCGGAGGTGTAGCCGAAGCGTTCGTAGGCGCCCGGGTACACGGCGGTCACGCCCACGAGGCCGAGTTGGAAGTCGGCGATGTCAAATACGTGGCTGGCCGTCAGGCCGGGCGCGGCCAGTTTCGTCGGGTCGGCGCAATCCAACAGGTTGGCGGCCAGCAGGGGGAAGTGGACGGAGGCGGCCAGTTTGCCCAGCGCGGCGCGGCCCCACTGGAGGGCTTCGCCGTTGCCGGCCACGCTGGCCTGCACCCCCATGGCCTCCAGCAGGGCGAAGTTGGCCCGGCCCTGTGTGATGTCCGATTCCCACACCGCCCGGTCGGAGGAGTCACCGCCATCGAGCAGCAGCACGGCGCGGCCCTGCGCCTGCGCCTCACGGCGTGCCCGCTGGATGAGGGTCGCCAGCGCGGGCAGCCGGTCGAGGCGGCCGTGGAGGTCGTTGAAGTGGAGGAGGGTCAGTCTCATGGTCGGGTAGTCGGGTAGTC
>CAYZNA010000308.1:1316-4900 GCA_964478665.1 uncultured Anaerolineales bacterium | reverse complement strand
ACAAAGGCCTCAACCTGCCGTGGGGCACTTCGGCCCTCGGAGAAGAGGTCTACGCCACCTGGCTCACTACCGGCTGGGACCCGGCTGCCGCCGCCGCCGATCTGGACGTAGCCCGCGCCCTCGGCGTGCGCCTTATCCGCGCCTTCCTATTCCTGGAGAGCTTCTTCGTCAGCCCGGAGCGCGGCGAGGCCAGCCCGCCCTTCGATGGCTTCGTCCCGGCCTACCTGGCCAACTTCAACCAATGGCTGGACCTGTGCGCCGAGCGCGATTTGCACCCCATTGTGTGTTTTTCGGACGGCACCCGCCGGCTGACCTCCGACCATACCCGCGCCCCGGGCCAGGGGCTGTTTGACCACCGGATACTCTTCGGGCCTGAACCCCCTGCAGGGAGCCAGAATCTGCTCCCCGACCCCGGCCTGGGCGCCGACCCCTTCACCTCCGGCGGGTGGCGGGCGGTCAGCAGCGGGGGCGACGCCCCGCGCGGCTGCCGCATCGGCTGGGGGGAGTGTTCCCCCGTCCCGACCGGCGCCCGCCGCTGCATCTCGCTGGCCGGCGAGAGCGGCGCCAGCCCGGACGGGGTGGCCGAGTCGCCGGCCTTCCCGCTGGATGTCAACCGTTGCTACGCCTTCAGCGCGTGGGTCAAGGGGCACATCTTCGCCCTGCGGCTGGCCTACTACGCCGCCGACGGGGTGACGCAACTCCCCGACGGGGTGCTGGACCGCGAGGGCTACCTGACCGATGGCCGCGACTGGATCAACCTCAACCACAGCTTCGACCAGTGGACCCCCATCACCGTGATCAGCCGCTACCCCGAGCACTTCCCGGGGCCGGGCCGGGTGCCCGGCGGCGGAGTCACGGTCCGGGTGGGGGCCTGGCAGACCGGCGCCGGGCTGAGCGGGGCCATCGCCTCCCCGGCCCTGGTCCTGCTGCCCGCCACCGACGCCTCCGTCCGCGCGCCGGGCTGGCGCGGCTATCTTGGGGCCTATCAGAACTTCCTGAATACCGTGCCCATCGGGGGCGCCGCGCCCTTCAAGGACGACCCGCGCGCCTTCGCCTGGGAGGTGATGAACGAGCCAAACGACAAGCTGCCCGGCATGGGGCGGGCCGTGGTTCACGGCTTCCTGCGCGACGCCTTCCGCGCCATCCGCGCGGTGGACACGCGCCACCCGATAACCGCCGAGTTTGCCTCCGGCGCGCCGGATAAAGGCGCCGGCTGGGTGGAGGCCTATGGACGCGACACCTCCGACTTCTACCAGATTCACCGGTACGCCGACCCCGGCCCGTGGAATTGGCCGCCGGCTGATCCGCGCTACCTCAGCAAGCCGGCCATCCTGGGGGAGTTTGGCGCCTCCAATTCCAACGACGGCGGCCGGCGCCACTACCTGCGCGAGGACCTGCAATCCGAAGTGGTCGGCGAGGTACTGAGCGGAGCCGCCGGCCGGGGCCGGGCCGCCGCCCTGGCCTGGTCGCTGGCCGACCTGGGTGAGGGCCACCCCAACAATCCGCTGGCCGACCACGCCGCCGATGGAAGCCATAGCCTGCGCGCCGCCGGGCTGGCCCTGCGCGACAGCCCCTGCGCGGTGGTGAGCGATGTGCAGGTGCACCGCAGCGGCGAGAGCGCCGTGATCACTTTTCACACCGATAGCCCGGCGCAAGGGCAGGTAGCCTGGGCCTCCCGGGCCTGGCGGCGCCGTTACGCCTCCCGCCTGCCGGACGTGGCTGCCCGCTTCGACGCCTATCCCGGCAAGTCCCCGCTGTCCGACTCCGACCCGCGCGTGACCGAGCACAGCATCACGGCGGGCGGTCTGGACCCGGCGCAGCGCTACTTTTTCGCCGTGCGGGCGCGGCTGTGAGATGCGGTATAATCGAATCCCGGTTGCAGGTCCTTTCACAAGAACGGGAGGCGCGGCATGCCATCACCCTTTCCGGGCATGGACCCCTACCTTGAGCACGGCGAATACTGGCGCGGATTCCACCACTCGCTGGCCGAGGCGCTCAAGGCTCAACTCAACGCTCGCCTGAGCACACGCTACTTCGCCGACGTTGAGGTGCAGACCGTGTGGGAGGAAGTCAGCATTTCGACTCCCACCGTCACCTACCCGGACGTGGGCGTGCTGGAGCGCAGGGTAGCCGAGCCGCCGCCGGCTGTGGCCCTGGTCGGGCCGGGGACGAGCCTCCCACCTGCTCCCATCCTGCGAACTGTGGTTGTGCCTGCACAGACCAGATTGCGAAGCGTCCGTGTATACCAGACAGAGACGCGGCGGCTGGTCACATCCATCGAGCTTCTCTCGCCCTACAACAAGCGGCCCGGCGACGGACTGGATGAATACCACAACAAACGCCTGCGCCTCTTGCAGTCCGATGTTCATTTGATCGAGATTGACCTGCTGAGGGGAGGTCAGCGGCCAGGCAGGGAGGTCGCCGAACCGGCGCTGGATACAGACTACGTGCTGTTGGTCAACCGCTATCGTGGCGGTGGAGGCCGCGTTTCGGAAATCTGGCCGGCGGCGCTGAACCAGGCCCTGCCCCTGCTTCCGGCGCCGCTGCTGCCACCCGACCCGGATGCGACGTTAGACCTGGGCGCGGCTGTGCAATCGGTCTATGCCAGCGCGCGCTACGAAATGCGCATTGACTACGGCGGCCCGCCCCCACCCCCCGAACTGCGCCCGGCCATGGCAGCATGGCTGGAAGAAAGCCTGCGAAAGAAAACGTGAGCCGGGGCATCGCCCCGGCTCACGTTTTCTTTCGGGATGTGCCGCCGCGCGAGCAGTTACACCAGCACCTCTGCATCCATCTTCAGATCCACCGGGATACTCTCGAGGCGGCTGAAAGTGAGGGTCTCGCCCTCGCCCACGTCCACCAGCACGGTGTCGCCGCGCTTGAACTCGCCGCGCAGCATCTGCATGGAGAGCGGGCTTTCAACGTGCTTCTGCAGAGCGCGCCGCAGCGGCCGGGCGCCGAACTGGGGATCGTAGCCCTGCTTCGCCAGCCACTTGCGGGCAGCGTCGGTCAGTTCAACCTGCAGGTCCATATCCTTCAGGCGCTCGTGGATCTCCTTCATCTGCAGGTCCACTATTCGCTCCACGTCTTCCAGCGAGAGCGGCGAGAAGATGATGATCTCGTCAATGCGGTTGAGGAACTCCGGGCGGAAGGTACTCTTGAGCGCCTTTTCGATCTTGTCGTTGACGGCCTCGTCCCTGCGCCCGTCCTCGCGCAACATGAAGCCCAGCGTGCCGCCCTTGCGCACAAACTCGGTGCCCAGGTTGGAAGTCATGATGAGCACCGTGTTGCGGAAGTCCACTACCCGCCCCTGGCCGTCGGTCATGCGCCCGTCATCCAGAATCTGTAGCAGCGAGTTCCACACCTCGGGATGGGCCTTCTCGATCTCGTCGAACAGCACCACCCGATACGGACGGCGGCGCACAGCCTCGGTGAGCTGGCCGCCCTCCTCGTAGCCCACGTAGCCCGGCGGCGCGCCGAACAGCCGGCTGACGGTGTGCTGCTCGCGGTATTCGCTCATGTCAATCCGTACCAGCGCGTCCTCGTCGTCGAACATGAACTGCGCCAGGGCTTTGGCCAGCTCG
>CAYZNA010000308.1:0-1306 GCA_964478665.1 uncultured Anaerolineales bacterium | reverse complement strand
CCAGCTCGGTTTGTCCACCCCCGGACGAACCAAGGAAGATGAAGCTGCCGATCGGCCGGCGCGGGTCCTTCAGCCCGGAGCGCGAGCGGCGGATAGCGTCTGCCAGGGCGTGGATAGCCTCTCCCTGGCCAATGATGTGCTCGCGCAGCCGGTCCTCCATTTGCAGCAGCTTCTCGGCCTCGGTTTCCATCATCTGGCTGACCGGGATGCCGGTCCACTGTTCCACCACCGCGGCGATGTCGGTCACGTCCACCACTTCATCCAGTTGGTGTTCCTTTTCCCACTGCTCGCGCAACTGCTTGAACTCGCCCTCCAGTCGCAGGCGCTGGGCCTTCTTCTCGGCGGCGTGCTCGTAGTCGCGGGCCAGTCCGGCCTGCTCCTCCTCCGCCTGCAGGCGGTCAATCTCAGTCTTCATGGTCTTCAGTTCCGGGGGCAGGGAATACAGCGCCACCCGCAGCCTGGCGGCGGCCTCGTCCATCAGGTCAATGGCCTTGTCCGGCAGCGCCCGGCCAGTAACGTAGCGCTCCGAGAGCCGCGCAGCGGCCTGCAAGGCCGCATCGGAGAAGTGCACCTTGTGATGGGCCTCATAGCGGTCGCGCAGCCCGTGCAGCATTTCGATGGTATCTTCGACGCTCGGTTCGCCCACGAACACCGGGGCAAAGCGGCGCTCCAGGGCCGAGTCCTTCTCGATGTACTTGCGATACTCGTCCAGGGTGGTTGCGCCCACGCACTGCAACTCGCCGCGCGCCAGGGCCGGCTTGAGCATGTTGCTGGCATCCATCGCGCCCATGGCTGCCCCGGCGCCCACCACGGTGTGCAGCTCGTCAATGAACAGGATGATTTCGCCCTCCGAGCGCTGGATTTCCTCGATGGCGGCCTTCAGCCGTTCCTCAAATCCACCCCGGAAGCGCGAGCCGGCACTCACCGCCCCCAGGTCCAGCGAGACCACCGACTTGCCCACCAGCACTTCCGGCACGTCGTTGCCGGCGATCTTTTGCGCCAGCCCCTCCACAATGGCAGTCTTGCCCACCCCGGCCTCCCCGATCAGCACCGGGTTATTCTTGGTACGCCGGGAAAGGATCTGGATCACGCGCATAATCTCGCCATCGCGCCCGATCACCGGGTCCAGCTTGCCCTCGCGCGAGGCCGTGGTCAGGTCGCGCGAGTACTTCTCGAGCGTGCGGTAGCGGGTCTCGGCCTGCGGGTCGGTCACGCGCTGTCCGCCGCGAATGTCTTTCACCGCGTCGTGTACACGCTCTTTGGTCACACCCGCTTCGGCGAGGATGCGCGCGACGGCAGTGTTGCG
>CAYZNA010000307.1:0-4904 GCA_964478665.1 uncultured Anaerolineales bacterium | reverse complement strand
TCACCTCCCTTCTGCAGGCTCGCAAGGTTCAGCCGGCCGGCTGGCGGCCCCCCGACAGGAAGATCCGGTCGGGATGGCTGACAAGATGCTGGAGCACCAGCGCGACGCCGCCCATGGCGCAGGCGTCGAAGCGAAAGGCAGAAACGCACAGTCGGGCCGATTGGCGTGGCCAGCGCAGGGCATGGGCCGCGATGGCCCGCTCGATTCCGGGCAATAGATAGTCGGCGGCGGTGCTGAGCACGCCGCCCAGCACCACTTCACTGGGGTTGAAGGTGTTGAGCAAATTGGCGATGCCCAGGCCGAGATAGCGCGCGGTTTCTTCCAGCGCCGCCAGGACAACCGGATCGCCGGCGCCGGCCGCCTGCAAGATGCACTCCATGTTGATCTCGCCCCCGGCCGCGGCCTCGCCCGAGTCGTGCCAGCCGGTTGCCACCCGCCGGACCAGCGCCCGCTGGCCGGCCAGGGTCTCCCAGCAGCCGCGGCTGCCGCAGCCGCACGGCGGCCCATCGGGGTCAATCACCGTATGGCCCACCTCGCCGGCGTAGCCGGTGGCGCCGCGATGCACCTGCCCACCCAGCATCACGCCAGCCCCCAATCCCATGTTGGCCGTGAGATACACGAAGTTATCTACCTGCTGCGCACTTCCGAAGTACCATTCCCCCAGTGCGGAGGCGTTGGCGTCGTTGTCCACAAAAACCGGGAACGAGAACCGCTCCCGCAGCAGGTCGCGGATGGGCACGTCGTACCATCCCAGGTTGGGACCAAAGACCAGACGCCCGCTGGCTACATCCACCAGCCCCGGAACGCCCAGCCCTACCCCCAACACCTGCGCGCCGCGCTCCTCCGCCGCCCGGCGGGCGGTCTCGATCATTGCGATGGTACGCGCCACGGTGGTGGCCTGATCGGCAGCGCCACCCAGCACCGCGCGTTCGCGCCACTGCACCTCGGCCCGGAAGTCGGTGAGGACCGCGTTGACGTAGTCCACGCTCATCTCCACGCCAATCAGACATCCGGCGTGGGGATTCAGGTCGAGCAGCGTGGCGCGCCGCCCGCCGCTGGAGTCAGCCAGTCCGAGTTCGCACACCAGCTTGTGTTCCAGCAGTTCGTTTATCAGGCTGGACACCGTGGCTTTGTTGAGGCCGGTGAGCGCGGCCAGACTGGCGCGCGATTGCGGCGCACTCCGCCGGAGATGGCTGAGCAGAATGGCCCGGTTGAGTTCGCGCACCAACGTTTGATCGCCAGTGCGGTATCCCCGAAATTGCGGCATAGGAAGCACTGTGGCAGATCCAACGGCAGAAGGTAGGACCACGAAAGACGGGCGCGCCTGCGGTGTACCCCCCCCCCGCGCACGCCCGCTTTGGCGACTGCCACTTCACATACCAGGTGAGCGCAAGCGTTGACCCGGGATAGTTTATTGGCACAACCAACTAAGTGTTAGCATACGGGAGCCTGGCGCCAATGTCAACCGCCAGGCAAGTTAAAGAATGTACTATGCTCGGGAGGCCCGCAGGCCTAAAGCCAGCCGCGCGCTCGATAGTCGGCCACGGTGGCCGCGACGCCAGCGGCAAAGTCGGTGCGCGGGTTGTAGCCCAGCTCGACGCGGGCGCGGGTGATGTCGTAGGCGTAGTCGTCGCGCCACTGGGCCAGGCGCGAGCGGGTAAGCGGCGGCTCGATGCCGAGGGCGCGGGCTGGCGGCTCCAGCAAGGCAACCGCCAGGGCCAGCAGGGCAGCCGGGAGAGAGAGACGCGGCGGGGGCGCGCTGAGGGCCGCTGCTATGGTCAGGGCGATCTCCCGCCCGGCCAGCGGGCGCGGGCCGCCCAGCAGATAGACGCGCCCCCGAGGATCAGCGCGGGCAGCCAGCAGCAGACCCTCCACGAGGTCCGCCACGTAGACGGGATGCAGGCGGCTGCGCCCGCCGTTGACCAGAAAAAAGCGGCCGCGGGCAATGGCGCGAAACAGGGGCAGCTTGTGGCGGTCGGCCGGGCCGTAGGTGAAGGTGACGCGGGCGATGGTGAGCGGCAGGCCGCGCCTGGCCTCCGCCAGCAGGGCGCGCTCGCCGGCCAGTTTGCTGGCCTCGTAGTCAGTCTGCGGGCGGCAGGGGGAGGTCTCGTCCATCAGCCCCCCACCCTGCGGCGTCGGGCCGCTGACCCCGCCGGCGGAGACGTGCAGGAAATGCCGCACCCCGGCCCGGCGGGCCTCGGCGGCAAGGTTGAGCGCGCCCTGCACGTTGACCGCGTCAAGCTCCGCCCGGCTGACTCCCCGGCGACCCAGCGCCCCGGCCAGGTTGACCACCACCGCCACCCCGTCGCACGCGCCGTGCAGCGCGGCCAGGTCGGCCAGATCGGCGGGGAAGGGGGTCAACGCGCCGGGACCGTCAGCCCGCAGGCCGGCGGTGGAGCGGGCCAGGGCGCGCACGCTGTGGCCCGCCGCGAGCAGTCGCGCGATGAGGTGCCGGCCGATGAAGCCGGTGGCGCCGGTCACGAGGAAGTCGGTCATGGCGGGAAGGACGCCCCGGCCGGCTCAGCGCCAGATGCTCCCGTAGGGATGCTCCCCATACAGCAGCTCGCCGCGCTCGAAGCGCCCCAGGTTGAAGGGGGAGATATCCACCGTGGCGGCGCGCCCGTCCAGAATCAACTCGGCCATACACGCGCCCACTGCCGGGCCAATTTTGAAGCCCGTCCCGGAGAAGCCGCAGGCGAGGTAAAACCCCTCCGGCCCGGCCCGGTCCAGGATGGCCCGTTGGTCGGGCGTGAGGCCGTCCATGCCGGCGTGGGTGGAATGGCGCGACCCGGCCTCCATGCCCGGCACGCGGCGGCACAGCCGCTCCACCGCCCGTTCCACGAAATCCGCGGCCACGCTTTCCACCTCCCCGTCGGGCGGCTCCCCAGAGCGATTGGTGTCTTCCAGCGCCACCAGTGTCAGCCCGCCGGTCTCCGGGCGGAAGTACATCAGCAGAGCAAAGTCAATCACAACCGGGTGCGGCCCGAGGCAGGGCGGGCGGCGCACGAACAGCACCTCGTGCCGCCAGGTAGTGAGGGGCAGTTCCACCCCCGCCATCCTGCCGATTTCCCCGGCCCACGCCCCGGCGGCGTTGACCACGATGGGCGCGGCGAACTGGCCCTGCTCGGTTTCCACCCCGGTCACCCGCCCCCCGACGGTATTCACCGCCCGCACCCGGCAATCCTGCACCAGCACAGCCCCGCGCTGGCGCGCTGCCGCCAGGAACCCGGTTGCCGTCCCCACCGGGTCGGCGTAGCCGGATTCCGGCTCGTAGGCGGCCAGTTCAAAGTCGTCAGTGGCGAAGCCGGGGTACAGCCGTCGGACATCGTCCGCCGTGACCAGCAGGCCGGGGATGCCGATGCGCTGGTGTGCGGCCACGTTGGCCCGCAGTTGCTCGTTGAAGGCCGGGGCGACAATGTTCACAAAGCCCGTGCGGGTGAAACCGCAATCACCCGCGCCCACCCTCTCGCGCCAGTTGCGGAAATACTGAAAACTGGCCCACGCCAGGCGGCTTTCGACTTCCAGGTCGTAGTGCATGCGCACCAGCCCGCTGGAACGCCCGGTGGCCCCGGCGGCGGCGTGTTTGCGTTCCAGAACGGCCACCCGCAGCCCGCGCACGGCCAGGTGGTGGGCAATGCTGGCCCCGGCAATCCCCGCGCCGGTGATAATGGCGTCGTAATTGTCCTTCATCCCGTTTCGCCTCCTTCCAGCCAACCGCGCATCTGCGCCAGTTCGTCCGCGGACAGCTCCCAGCCGGCGGCCCCGGCGTTGGCGGCCACCTGCTCCGGCGTGGTGGCCCCGCAGATCACCGAACAGACCTGCGGCTGGTTGAACAGCCACGCGATCGCCAGCTCGACCAGCGTGCGCCCGTGGCTCTCGGCAAAGGCCTCCAGCCGCTCCAGCAGGTTGAAGTTGGCCTCGGTGAAGTAGCCCTGCACGTAGCGGCTGCTCTCGCCCCGGCTGCCGGGCGGCGCGGGCTGGCCGTGGCGGTATTTGCCGGTCAGGAAGCCGCCGGCCAGCGGGAAGTAGGGAATCACACCCACCCCGGCATAGCGGCAGTACGGCAGCAGTTCGCGCTCGATCTGGCGCTCCAGCAAGTGATACTCGGGCTGGATGGTGACGAAGCGCTCCCGGCCGTGCATCTCGGCCAGGTCGTTGGCGCGGCACAGTTGCCACGCGGCAAAGTTGCTGGCGCCGATGTAGCGCACCTTGCCGGCCCGGACGAGGTCGTCCAGCGCGCGCAGGGTTTCCTCCAGTGGGGTGCTCTCGTCCCACTCGTGGATCTGGTACAGGTCAATGTGATCGGTCCGCAGCCGGCGCAGGCTGGCTTCCACAGCGTCCTGAATGTGGTAGCGCGAAGCGCCGACGTCGTTTGGCCCCTCGCCCATGGAGGCGCGGAACTTGCTGGCCAGCACCACCCGTTCCCACTGGCCGGCCAGGGCCTGCCCCAGGTACTCCTCCGACAGACCCTTGTTGCCGTACACATCGGCGGTGTCGAAGAAGTTGATGCCCAGATCCAGCGCGCGTTGCACAGTGGCCTTTGTGCCCTCCAGGTCTACCTTGCTGCCAAAGCGGTTACAGCCCACGCCGACGACCGAGACCTTGACGCCGGCGCGGCCCAATGTACGATATTCCATCAACCTGAACTCCTTTCGCTGAGTGATAATCCAGCGCACAAGGGTACGCGCATGCGGGGATAAGGTCAAGTGCTCGCATTCACTCATCCCAATATTTCGGGGGAACGCATGGCGCGAAGTTCCCCTACGTAGCGTTCCCTGCGTAGCGGTGGCATCCCCATGCCACCGGTTCTTCGACGAATAATGTGACCGGCATGGGGATGCCGGTCCTACGGGCTGCCGGTCCTGCGGGCGCCCGTAGCGGTGGCATCCCCATGCCACCGGTTC